>DASUIL010000242.1:0-9796 GCA_036273075.1 Fluviicoccus sp.
CCGCGCCCGTCGTCCGCGTGGCATCAGCAGCCGGTATTCATGCTGGTGGTGGGCCTGCTGGCCGGGGCCGGCCTGATGGGACTGTTCGGGTATTGATCCGGAGAGCCTCATGAACGATCCTGTCCTGATCTACGGCGCCAACGGCGGCATCGGTTCCGCGCTGGCGCGGCGGCTGCATGCCGAAGGCCGCGCCGTGCATCTGGCCGGACGCCGCGCCGAGCCGCTGGCGGCGCTGGCCGACGAGCTGGGCGCGCCGTTCTCGGTCGCCGATGTGCTGGATCCGGCGTCATTCGCCAAGGTTCAGGCTGAAGCCGGACCCCGGCTTTCCGGGCTGGTCTACGCCGTCGGCAGCATCACCCTGAAATCGCTGGCGCGCCTGACCGAAGCCGATGCCCTGCGCGATTACCGGCTGAACGCGCTGGGCGCGGCGCTGGCGGTGCAGGCGGCGTTGCCGGCCTTGAAAGGCTGTGAGTCCGGCGCGTCGGTGCTGCTGTTTTCCAGCGTGGCGGCGTTGAACGGCTATCCCATGCATGCGTCGATTGCGATGGCGAAGGGCGCGGTCAACGGGCTGGTATTGTCGTTGGCCGCCGAGCTGGCCCCGCGCATCCGCGTCAATGCCATCGCCCCGTCGCTGACCCGCACCGGCCTGGCCGCCGGGCTGCTGGCTAACGAAAAGACCGCGCAGGCGCTGGCAGAGCTGCATCCGCTGCCGCGTGTCGGCGAGCCGGAGGAGGTGGCGGCGCTGGCGCGCTTCCTGTTGTCTAGCGAGGCGTCGTGGATGACCGGGCAGGTGATTGCGCTGGATGGGGGGAGATCGGGGGTGAGGCCGAAGGGGTAGGGTTTCCGCCCCTCAAAAATTCTCCCACCGGTTCATATCCAGCAACCCCGCCTCCCGCGGCTCCGTCTCCCGCATGTACGCCGTAAAGTCGTGGAAAACCTCCCAGAAATCCGCCCGCGTGCGCCGCACGCCCCAGCGCGCCGCCACCGACTGGAATTCCTCCGGCGTCGCCGCCAGCCGCAGCGCCGCCACGAAGCGGTCCAGTTCATCCAAAGGCACATCAAACGCGAAGTTGGGATAACTGCCCTGCACCCCCGGAAACACCGTCAGCGTGTCCTGCTCCGGCTGGTAGCGCCAGTCCTCGCCCAGCATGAAGGCGACGTTGCTGTGCGCGCGGTTGCGGATCAGCGAATACACCTCGCGGTGCCCCTGCCCGTCGCGCACGCGCAGCAGCGTCAGTTCCGGCATCAGTTTCACCACCGGCAACTGCGCCGCCGGTTTCGCGGCCAGCCGCGCCAGCGCGCGGTCGGCGATACGCGCGAACTCCGGCGCTTCCGGGCGGCTGCAGTCCGCCCCGGCCTCGCAACGGTTGATCGGGTCCGGCCGGGCGTTGACGGCGGCGAAGCGGGTCAGCAGCCGTTCGGCCAGTTCGTCGTGCGGGTTGGCGGTGGCATAGGGCTCGCGCGTCGGCGCGCCGGTATCGGGTTCGCCGTAATCCAGCCACACCTTCAGCTTGCCGCTGCCCTGGTACCAGTCGTCATAGACGGTGCGCCGCACCTTCGGCGGCAGCAGGCGCAGGAAGTTGATCTCCGCGCCGTTGCGGATCAGGTCGAAGTACAGCCGCGTCTGCGCCTGGTGCGACACCGTGCCAAAGACATTGAAGTTGGCCACCAGCCCGTAATAGGTGCGCTCGAACAGCGGGTAGTCCATCAGCCACAGCGTCTGCGGAATTTCACCGACCAGTCCCTGCCGCACGGCCGCGCTGTCGAAGTGGCGGAAGACGGTCAGCAGGGCGTTGCGGTTGTCGCCGTCGCCGTTCCAGACATCCTCCAGCGACGCACCGCGTGGCTCGGCGGCGGCATAGGCGGCATTGCGCAGGCGCTGGTAGAGGTTGCGGTCGCGCTTGAAGCGCGCCCATTCCGGGGCCAGGTCGAGCAGGCCGTCCTTTTGCCCGGCCAGCCCCAGCAGCGGTGAAGCCTTGGCCCGGTGAACGGGATCGGTGATGTACAGGTCGCTGTCCGGCGTCTGGAACACGGTCCAGAACTGGTCGCGGATCACGTCGGTGGCGATCTGGCCGTGGCACACCGGGCCGCGGATGAAGGTGCGCACGAAGTATTCGGCGTGATCCAGCATGAACTGGTAGCGCCCGCGTGCGGGCAGGGCTGCAAAGGTGGTGAAGGGGTTGGCGCGGGAGGCCTCATCATAGCCGGGCGGGGTGCCGGCCTTCCACGCCGGGGCCAGGAATTGCTGGCGGGTGCGCGCCAGCAGGGCCGGGCTGAGCGGGAAGGTGATGTGCGTCTTCAGCACGATGACGCCTTGCACCGGCCGCAGCCGGTAATAGACCGGGCCTTGCGGATCGTCGTTGGGGGCGGCGGTGGCGATCACCCGTATCGGCTTGCCCGGCGGCGTGCGTGAGCGCACCAGCTCGAAGAACTGGCTGTCGGGCAGGTCACTGAAATACAGGTGCGCCAGGAACAGGTGCTCGTACAGCCAGCGCGCCATCAGCCGTTCGCGCGGGCCGCGCTGGTTGAGAAAGGCCTCCCACTGCTGCAGCTGGACCTGCTCCTCCGGACGGGCGTGGCGCACCAGCGCGTTGTCGGTGCGCGCGCCCTCCATCAGCCACTGGTTCACCAGCGCGTATTCGCTGTCGCTCAAGCCGGTCACGCCCAGCGGCATGCCCTCTCGCGGGTGCTTGCGGCGGTATTTCTCGAAGCCCTTGTCGTCCGAAGGGCAGGTGTTTTGGCGGGTGACGCCCAGCACCAGATCGTCCGGCAGCCGCTCCCCGGCCACGAAACCGTTTTCACGGCCCAAGGCCAGCATCTGCGCCAGCAACTTGGCCTGCCCGCCGCGTCCGTCATTGCCCGCCACCGCGTAAAAGCCTTTGTTCCGCCAGTCGGCGGAGGTGTTGGCGTCGGTGAACAGCCGCGTCGGCGCAGCAGGTTTGGTGCGCGCGCCGTCATAGACCAGCGCCTGCGTCGCGCCCCGGTTCAGGCCGTCGGCGCTGCCCAGGTTCAGCTGGCAGGGCGATTCGTAGCAGGCGTGGCAGGCCACGCACTTGTTCTCGAAGATGGGCTGGATCTGGCGTGACCAGGAGACTTGCGCCGAGGCGGCCAGCGGCAGCAGGGCCGCCGCCGTCAACAGGAGCAGGCGGAAAAGGGCGGGGAACAGGGGCACGGGGAAAAGCTCCGGAAGCGGTTCTGGCGGCTAGGATGCGTCGCCGTCCCGCCGGACGCAAGCCCGGCGGTGTATTGCTTCCGGCTCCGGCAACTTACAGCAGCGGCACCGCATTCTCGCCGCGTTCGTACACCACATGGGCGCGGCCCACCAGCAATGGGTCGATCGGGCCGATGCGCGCGCCGTCCTTCCTGTCATAGGGCAGCTTGTGCAGCACATAGCGCATGGCGTTCAGCCGCGCCCGCTTCTTGCAGTCCGACTTGATCACCGTCCACGGCGCATCGGCGGTGTCGGTGTGATAGAACATCGCCTCTTTCGCGCGGGTGTAATCATCCCACTTGTCCAGCGACGCCAGGTCGATCGGCGACAGCTTCCATTGCTTCAGCGGATGCACCTCGCGCTCGCGGAAACGGCGGCGCTGTTCGCCCCGGCTCACCGAGAACCAGAACTTGATCAGGTGGATGCCGCTGCGCACCAGCATGCGCTCGAACTCGGGGGCCTGGCGCATGAACTCCTGGTATTCCTCCGGCGAACAGAAGCCCATCACCTTTTCCACCCCGGCGCGGTTGTACCACGAGCGGTCGAACAGCACGATCTCGCCCGCCGTCGGCAGGTGCTGCACATAGCGCTGGAAGTACCACTGGCCGCGCTCGGTTTCCGAGGGTTTTTCCAGCGCCACCACATGCGCGCCGCGCGGATTCAGGTTTTCCATGAAGCGCTTGATGGCCCCGCCCTTGCCCGCCGCGTCGCGGCCTTCAAACAGGATCACTACCCGTTGCCCGGTTTCCTTCACCCAGGCCTGCAGCTTCAGCAGCTCCACCTGCAGGCGGTATTTCTCTTTCTCGTAGTTCTTGCGCAGCATCAGGTTGCGGTAGGGGTAGCGGCCCTCGCGCCAGTCGGCGATCAACTCGTCGTCGGGAGTGGCGGGCAGGCGCGGCGTTTCGCCGTCGGCGGGCGTCAGCAGCGAGCGCAGTTCGGCAGCCTCGTCGGCGGAGGCCCCGGCCAGCAGCGACTTCAGGGTTTCGATCATGGCCGGGGCGGTCTGCCCGGCGCTGTCGGCCAGGATGTCCTTCAGCGCCTCGCGCTGGCTGGTCAGCGAGGCGTCCATGGCTTCGCTGACCACGTGGCGTTCAATGGTGGCGGATGCCGTGCCGGGAATAGTGTCGCCGGTGCGAACGCGGCGGGCGCGGGGCCTGGCAACGGATTGGGCGGATTCGGTCGGGGCGGTGATGAGGGGCGTGTTTTCCATAAGGGCGGGTCACCTGCGGGTATGGGTGGAAGGTCAGGGATTTTCGGGGTAATCCTCAAATCATAGACCTCTATTTCCCGTATTAAAAGTAGGGAAATAGAGGCGCCCGCGTTTGCGGTGTTTACAGCTTGAGCGCGGCTTGCAGCCGCGCCAGGACCTTCTCGCCTACCCCCTTTACCCGCCGCAGGTCGGCCAGGGTCGCATAGGGCCGACCGGCCGCAATCGCCGTCGCCAGTTTGGCCCCCACGCCCTTCAGCGCCGCCAGGGTTTCCACGCTGGCGGTATTCACGGAAATCATGTCCTCCGCAGCGGGGGTGTCGGCCGTCGCCGGCTCCGGCGCGGTTGCCGACACGGTCACCGGCGCGGGCGCCGTCGGCGCCGGCAGCCCGGTTAGGGATTCAACCGGCATCGCCGCTGCCGGTATGCCAGGCAGTCCCTGGTAATCCCGCGTCAGATAACCGCCGCCCGTCCATTCCCGCAGCATCAGCGTCAGTACCCAGTCCCCCGCCAGCGACAGCGGCAACGGCAGAGCCATCTCTCCGGGTTCCAGCGTCGTCTGTCCCGCCAGCTGCCCCAGATCCTGCTGTCCCAGCAACACGCCGGTAAACGCGCCGCCCAGATAGGGTTGCGGCAACGCCCACAGGCCCACGGTCAGGCTGCCGCTCAGCGACCCGGCCGCACGGGGGTTGAACACGCCCGGCAGCATCAGCCGGATGTCATCGCCGACAAGCTCTGCCTGCACCGGGCCGGTCAGTTGCGGCAAGTCGAAGAGGGTGGGAATGGGAAAGCGGATGCGGTCATGTTCCACCACACCGGTGACGGTGCTTTCCACCACGGCAAGGCTCAGCAGCCAGGAAAAGCGTCCGGCCGGAAGCGCCAGCGGCGCGTATCCCTGCACCGGGATCAGGCCGGTTGCGCCGTGCTGGGGCAGAGGCACCGGCAGTTCAGCCAGCTTGATGGTAACGGCCGCGTCATCGGCGCGGGCGGCCCACAGTTGCAGGGCCAGGGGCGCACAGGGGCCGGGCGGGGTGAGCGCCAGTTCGGCCTGCAGCAGGACCTGATCTTCCTGAAGGGCGTAGGATTGTTGGCCTGCAAAGCATATCGGGGTAGGGGCATGGGTCATGTCGGGCTTTCCGGAATGAAGGAACCGGGGGCTCAGCCCGCGGGAGGGTTTTTCCCGGGGGTGCCTCGGATCGGATGCGGCCTGCGCCTTGACGCGGCAAGCAGGGCCGGATTCATTCCCTGAGGCAATTGTTGTGCCGGGATCAGGAAGCCTGTTCCGCCCCGCACCTCCCTTCCGAACACAACGTCAGCTAATGCCTCCCGCTTACCCCAGCAAATCCTTCACCGCCACCGACTCATCCGCCAACCGTTCCGGATCCACGGCCAGGTTATCGAGGATGATTTTCTTGCTGAGCATGAATTCCTGCGGCCGGTTGATGCAATCCGCCGCCAGCAAGCGCGCTCCCTGGAAATAGAACGCGGCAAAACTGCGGCCGTTTTCCTTGTCACCCCGAAAAACCACCCGGTCATACCCCTGGCTCAACCCTGCAATCTGCAACTTCAGGTCGTACTGGTCCGACCAGAACCACGGCAGGCTCTGATAGGCCTTTTTCAACCCGCACATCGACGCCGCCGCCGCCTTCGCCTGATCCCCGGCATTCGGCACCGACTCCAGACGCATGCGGCGCTGGTAAATGGCGTTGAAGTGGTTGGCGCAATCGCCCGCCGCCACGATATGCGGATCGTTGGTGCAGGCGAATTCATCGACCGTGATGCCGTTATCCACCGCCAGCCCGGCGGCCTGCGCCAGCTCGACATTGGGCACCACCCCCACGCCGATGATCACCAGATCAGCCGGGAATTCGGTCCCGTCCGCACACACCACCCGCTCCACCCGCGCTTCCCCGACCAGCGCCTTCACCGAGACGCCGGTGTGGATGCCGACCCCTTCCTCGCGGTGAATGCGCGTGTAGAACTCCGACAACGCCGGGGCGGTCACCCGTTGCAGGATGCGGTCGGCCATTTCCAGCACCACCACATCCATGCCCTGCTTGCGCAACGAAGCCGCCGTTTCCAGCCCGATATAGCCGCCGCCGATAATCACCGCCCGCTTGCCCGCGACCACCTCCGGCTGGATGCCCTGCACGTCGGCAATGGTGCGCAGGTAATGCACCCCGGCCAGTTGCTCACCCGGCAGACCGGCCTTGCGCACGCGCGCGCCCAGGCACAACGCCAGCTTGTCATAGGCCAGTGACGAGCCATCGTCCAGCGTCAGCTGCTGCCGCGCGCGGTCGATGGCCGTGACCCGGCCCTGAAGGAAGCGGATGTTGTTCTTCTCATAGAAAGCGGCTGGCCGGATGTACAGATCCGCCACGGTCTTGTCGCCCGACAGGAAGGTCTTCGACAGCGGCGGATGCTGGTAGGGCAGATAGCCTTCATCGCCCACCACCACTATGTCGCTGTCCCAGCCTTCCTGGCGCAGGCTGGCGGAGAGCTGGGCGGCGGCATGGCTGGCGCCAATGATCACGGCGGTTTTAGCGGTCATGGCGGTTCAGCCTGCGGCCTTGGGGGTGAGCTTGACCATCATCTTGCCGTAACCACGCACGAAGTTGGACTGCACGATTTCCGGCTCGCCCAGCACTTCAATGTTCTCGAATCGGGCCAGCAATTCTTCCCAGAGGATTTTCAACTGCAATTCCGCCAGGCGGTTACCCATGCAGCGATGCACGCCAAAGCCGAAGGACAGGTGGTTGCGCGCGCCCTTGCGGTCAATGATGAACTCATCCGGCTGCTCGATGGCGCGTTCATCGCGGTTGCCCGAGACATACCACATCACCACCTTGTCGCCCTTGCGGATCAGCTGGCCGTTCAGTTCCACGTCCTCCTTGGCAATGCGGCGCATGTAGGCCAGCGGCGTCTGCCAGCGGATGATTTCCGACACCATGTTGGGAATCAGGCTCGGCTTTTCCTTCAGCTTGACGAACTCGTTGGGGAACAGGTTCAGCGCATAGACGCCGCCGGACATGGAATTGCGCGTGGTGTCGTTGCCGCCGACAATCAGCAGCGCCAGGTTGCCCATGAATTCCATGGGCTTGCGGATCAGGTCCTCGGTGTCCTTGGAATAGACCAGCATGCTCATCACGTCGTAGCCCATCGGCACGCCCGCGGCTTTCTGCGCCGCCTTCTGGTGCCACAGCTCCGAGAACTGTTTGGTCATCTCGATCGCGGCGCGGTAGAACTCGTCGTTGCTGCTGCCCGGACCGCCGGTGGCCTGCGGGCTGCCGGCAATGATGTCGGACCAGTACACCAGCTTGTGGCGCTGTTCATACGGGAAGTCGAACAGGGTGGCCAGCATGCGCGTGGTCAGTTCAATCGACACGTTCTGTACCCAGTCAAAGGGACGGTCCAGCGGCAGTCCGTCCAGCACATCCTGGGTGCGGGAGCGGATCAGCGACTCCAGCTCCTTCAGGTTCTTGGGCGCCACCACGTCCTGCACGGCCTGACGCTGCTTGTCGTGTTTCGGCGGGTCCATGGCGATGAACATCTCCGCCGGCAGGCCTTCCGGGGTCTGGCCAATGATGATGGCAGGCTCGGCCGAGAACAACTGGTGGTTCTTGTCGACAAAGACAATGTCTTCATAGCGGGTCACGGACCAGAAGGGGCCGAAGGGGCTGCTCTTCTGGTAATGCACCGGGCATTCGTCGCGCAGGCGCTTGAAGTAGGACTGCCACTTCTTTTGCTTGTACAGGAAGGGATTGCTGACATCGATGTCTTCGAGCTTCAGGCTCATGACATCGGGGATGGGCTTTTCCACGAACTCTTCAAAAGCCTGGGTCTGCAACACCGCATGCTTGACGTTCTGGAAGGTCTGGATGCCCTTGATCAGGATCGGCATCGGCACGTTGGCCGAGACGGTTTCGACCACCAGGTCGGTGGCTTTTTGAATGGCGGGTACTTTTTCGTTCAGCTCGGCAAAGGTCGAGGACGCTTTGTCGTAGGCGGTTTTCAGCAGGCTCATGATTTTTCAACCCCGGCAGTATTGGCTTGCGGGAACCCGTCACGCATCGTGAGGGTTCAATTACATCTGGAATTCGGGCAGATGGACGATCATGCCGTTCATGGCGTCGGTGGCCTTGATCTGGCAGGACAGGCGCGAGGACGGCTTGCGCTCGGGGGTCATTTCCAGCATCTGCAATTCTTCTGCTCCAGCCTTGCCCGCCGCATCCAGCCAGGCGCTGTCGACGATGACATGGCAGGTGCCGCAGGCGCATTCGCCGCCGCAATCGGCATCTATGCCGGGCACGCCGTTGTCCATCGCGATCTGCATCAGCGATTTGCCCGGCTCCAGTTCCACCTGATGTTCCGCGCCGTCATGTTCGATAAAGGTAATGTTGCCCATGAATCTGTCCCCAGCGTTGATTGGCCCCGGACGGGGTTTGCAATGGCCCGGTTTCCCGGTGCCTTGAGCGTAGTCAAGAAGTGCGCGTGGGGTGCAGGTCTTTGGTTGACGACCAGGGGTCATTTAATGACATTCGGCCGTTCAGGGACGCATTCTGGCCACATTTCACACAGTCTTGACGCTATTCCGCAAGCCTTGTCGGCTTTCCGGAAGTAGGATTGTACTACAATTTGGCGATTTGGATAGGCGCTTCCTGTCCGGCCGACTGTATTTTTTAGGGTGACGTGCATGAGACGAGTAACTTTGGGTGCGGCAATGGCGCTGGCCATGCTGGGGAGCGGGGCGCAAGCGGCCAATGCCGTGCTGGGCGCCCCCGGCGCAACCACCAGTGCGGTGGGCGGGTTCACGGTGTACTGGACGGGCAGCAAGCTGCAGGTCCTGAATGCCTCGCGGGTGATCTGGGAAAGCACGCCGGGCGAAAGCTTTGTGCGGGCCGGAACCCAGGCGATGGACGCCACTGAGAATCGCGGTTCCTTTACCGTCTCGGAGAACCTGCTGAGCCAGTGCACCGACCAGACCATCACCTCCTTCACCCAGAGCGCCACCGAAGTGGTGTTCAAGGGCCGCCTGAGCGGGGCCGCCGCCTGCGCCACCGGCTACACACTCACCTTCCGCCAGCCGCTGGCCGGTCACCTGCAGTTCACCCTCAGCTTCGACAATGCCGCCGTCAATTACAGCGAACTGGCCTATGCCTCGGTCGCTGGCGAGCGCTTCCACGGCTTCGGCGAGCAGTTTTCCTTTCTGGACCTGAAGGGGCAGGCGGTGCCCGTGCTGTCGCAGGAAGGCGGCGTGGGACGCGGCCACCAGCCGATCAGCGGCGCGGTGAACCTGGGCTCGCCGGGTTCGGCCGGCGGCCCGCTGACCACCTACTATGCGGTGCCGCAATACATCACCAACACCGCCAAGTCGCTGT
>DASUIL010000243.1:0-3740 GCA_036273075.1 Fluviicoccus sp.
TGATCGGGTCGTGGTTGGCGGGGATCTCGATCACCACGTAGATGTCGTTCGGGGCGTCTTTTCCGGGGGGAATGTTGTTGTAGCTCATGATGCTCACTGCTCACTCGGGTAGGAAACGGGGCGGATTATACGCCCCGTCGTTCATTACTGCACCATTTCCTGATCGGTGAACAGGCCGTCGAACAATGCGGTCGACAAATAACGCTCACCGGAGTCGGGCAGAATCACGACGATGGTCTTGTCTGCATTCTCTGGACGAGCGGCGATGCGCGCGGCGGCGGCGGCGGCGGCTCCGCAGGAAATCCCGCACAGGATGCCCTCTTCGCGCATCAGGCGGCGGGCGAACTCGACCGCCTCCTCATTGCTGACGGTTTCCACGCTGTCAACAAGACCGAGGTCGAGGTTGGCGGGCACGAAGTTGGCGCCGATGCCCTGGATCTTGTGCGGCGCGGGTTTCAACTCCTCCCCGTTACGTTTCTGGGTGATCAGGGGGGAAGCCACCGGTTCGACTGCAACCGACTGGATGGCCTTGCCCTTGGTCTTCTTGATAAACCGGGAAACTCCGGTCAGGGTGCCGCCTGTACCCACGCCCGCCACGAAAATATCCACTTCGCCGTCCGTATCATTCCAGATTTCCGGCCCGGTGGTCTTTTCATGGATTTCCGGATTGGCGGGGTTTTCGAACTGCTGCGGCAGGAAATACTTGTCCGGGTTGGAAGCGCGGATTTCCTCGGCCTTGTCGATGGCGCCCTTCATGCCCTTGGCGGGATCGGTCAGCACCAAGGTCGCCCCCAGCGCCTTCAACACCTTGCGGCGCTCCAGGCTCATCGAGGACGGCATGGTCAGCGTCAACGGATAGCCCTTGGCCGCAGCGACATAGGCCAGCGCAATACCGGTATTGCCGGAGGTAGGCTCGACAATCTCCATGCCGGGCTTGAGCACACCGCGCTTCTCGGCATCCCAAACCAGGTTGGCGCCGATGCGGCACTTCACGGAATAGGCGGGATTGCGGCCTTCAATCTTGGCGTAAACCTTGGGGTGACCGTTGACGACGCGGTTCAGGCGGACCAGCGGAGTGTTGCCGATGGACAAGGCATTATCGTCATATACTTTCGCCATTATTGCGCTTCCTGTTATCGTAGACGGTGGAAAACCCCTACTTTGGCGACTTTGCGGCGGTCTTGCAACTGCCGCTTTCGCCTATCGATATGACCTTCGGATATTGGCAGCATGACGCTACTGACCCAGACGGCGCTGTTCCTTGGCGCGGCCCTGCTTATTGTTCCCCTTTGCCACCGGCTGGGCCTTGCCACCGTACTCGGCTATCTCCTGACCGGGCTGATCCTGGGGCCGAATCTGCTGAATGTGGCGGGTAATGCCGGAAATGTCCTGCACTTTGCCGAATACGGCGTGGTCATGCTGCTGTTCCTGATCGGACTGGAACTGGAACCGTCACGATTGTGGGCGCTGAAGCGATCCATTTTTGTTCTTGGCGGATTGCAAGTGACTTTGACCGGCCTGCTGTTCACCGGCATTGGCCTGCTGTTCAGCCTGAAGCCGACCGTCGCGGCCATTGCCGGTTTCGGATTGGCCATGTCATCAACATCCTTTGTGCTGCAACTGCTGGCCGAAAAGAAACAGCTTTCAGCCAAGCACGGCCGCAAATCCTTCGCCATCCTGCTGTTTCAGGATATGGCGGTGATTCCGATGCTGGCGATCCTGCCTTTGCTGTCCGGAAACAGTACACAGGACTACAATTTGGCTTATTTCGGCAAGGTTTTCGCCGTTTTCGGGTTGCTGATCGTGGCCAGCCGTTTTGTGGTGCGCCCGGTTTTCCGGCTGATTGCCGCCAGCGGCGCGCATGAATTGCTGACGGCGGCGGCGCTGTTCATCATTCTCGGCATTACCCTGTTGATGGACTACCTGGGGCTGTCGATGGCGCTGGGAGCATTTGTGACCGGCGTACTGCTGGCGGACTCGCCTTACCGGCACGAACTGGAGGCCAGCATCCAGCCGTTCAAGGGCCTGCTGCTGGGCCTGTTCTTCATGGCGGTCGGCATGAGCGCCGACATTCACCTGCTGATCAGCAAACCTTTGCTGATCGTTGGCGGGGCGTTGGGCCTGATGTTGCTCAAATTCATGGTGCTTGCCGGTATCGGCAAGCTTGTGGGCAACTCCTGGCAAACAAGCATCCGCCTCGGTTTCGTCCTGTCGCAAGGCGGGGAATTCGCTTTCGTGTTGTTCAGTACGGCGACCAGTTACAAATTACTGCCGGGCTGGCTGGGTGATCCGCTGATTCTGGTGGTGACGCTGTCAATGGCGTTGACACCGCTGGCCTTCATGGTGCTGGAGCGCCGGGTGGAGCCGTTATGGACCCAGAAGGAAAAGCGGGAGTTCGACAAGGTCGAGGATCATGACAGCCCGGTGGTGATTGCCGGTTTCGGACGTTTCGGCCAGATCGTGGCGCGGGTGCTGCGCACCCACAAGATCGGCTTTACCGCGCTGGAAGGCGACGCCCGTCAGGTCGACTTCGTTCGCCGTTTCGGCAACAACGTCTATTACGGCAACCCCAGCAATCTGGATTTGCTGCGGGCGGCGCATATCGATAAGGCCAAGGTGTTTATCCTGGCGATTGATGATGTCAACGACTCCATCAAGACAGCCAACCAGGTGCGGCATTATTACCCGAACCTGCCGATCCTGGCCCGCGCCCGTGACCGCCGCCATGCCTACATGCTGATGGACCTGGGGGTGAACGTGATTTTCCGCGAGACCTTCCTCTCCTCGCTGGACCTGGCGCGCCAAACACTGGTGGAATTGGGTTATGACCCGGCTCGCGCGGAGCGCAGCGTGCGAATGTTCCGTGATTATGACGAGAAACTGCTGAAACGGCAGCAGGCCTTCTACCACGACGAGGAAAGCCTTATCAGCAGTAATGTGGAAGCCATGAAGGAGTTGGCCGACCTGTTCGACAGCGATGAAAAGGCGCTGCGGCGCCAGATGGCGGAAGCCGAGGGCGAAATCTGAACCCGAAAAAAGGGCGCCGAAAGGCGCCCTTTTCATTCACAGCCGGTTTACTTGATGTAGTAGGCCTTCAGCGGTGGGAAGCCGTTGAATTCCACCGAACTGTAGGAGTTGGTGTAGGCGCCCGTGGTCATCCAGTACAGGCGGTCGCCCACGGCCAGGTTCAGCGGCAGGCCGTAGCTGACATGCTCGTACATGATGTCGGTGGAGTCGCAGGTGGGACCGGCGAGCACGACATTGCCTTCCGGCGGATGCTGTTCCATCTTTTCGGTGTAGATCGGGTATTTGATGGATTCGCCCATCGTTTCGATCAGACCCTGGAACAGGCCGACGTCGGTATAGATCCAGCGCTTGAGGTCGGTACGCGACTTGCGGGAGATCAGCACCACTTCCGACACCAGCACACCGGACTCGCCGACCAGCGAACGGCCCGGCTCCAGGATGATTTCCGGCAGGTCATCGCCGTAGTCATCGTGCAGATAGCGCAGGATTTCCTCGGCGTACACCTGGATCGGGTTCACTTCCGAGATGTAGTTGGCCGGGAAGCCGCCGCCCATGTTGATCATCTTCAGCTCAACGTCTTCCTCGTACTTCATCCAGTCAAACATGTATTTGACCTTGGAGAGCGCTGCATCCCAGACGGCAATATCCTTCTGCTGCGAACCGACGTGGAAGGAAATGCCATAAGGCACCAGGCCGTTCATCTTGGCCTGGAC
>DASUIL010000244.1:0-2568 GCA_036273075.1 Fluviicoccus sp.
GCTACGCGGCGGGCTATTACAGCTACAAGTGGGCGGAAGTGCTGTCCACCGACGCCTTCTCGCGCTTCGAGGAAGAAGGCATCTTCAACCCGGAAACCGGCCGCAGCTTCCGCCGCGAGATCCTCGCCAAGGGCGGCAGCCAACCGGCACTGGAGCTGTTTATCGCCTTCCGCGGCCGCGAGCCGAAGATTGACGCGCTGCTGCGCCACACGGGGCTGACGGCATGAGCGTGAAGCGGCGGTTCATTGCGGGGGCGAAGTGCCCCCGCTGCGAGAAGACGGATGTGATCCGCTCATGCGTATCGGAGGAGCGGGAGTGGATGGAGTGCGTGAACTGCGGCTACGAGGAGGAGCGGCCGACGGAGGTGACGCCGGTGGAGGAACACAAGGATGAGGGGACGGGGGTGGTGGTTTTCAAAAGCAAGTGAGGTTCGGTGCGGGTGATAGGACTTGAACACCTAAGCCTGAATCCGGCGCATTTTTAATGCGCCCTACTCCCTGCAATTGTTCAAGGCAGCCGGTATCAGCATCCATTCATAACCTGGCGTTACCCGTTAATAGGGGACTTCATGCTCCATCCCCGCCGCCAGATAACTCACCACCAACGTATTCAGCGACACCCCTTCCCGCCGGGAACGACTGGCCAGCCGGGCATGCAGAGTCTTGGGCACCCTAACCACAAATTTTCCTGACGCTTTACCCAGATACGAATTGGGTTGAGGCACCGGTAAACCCGCCGCCACCAGAGCAGCGACCGTCGCCTCCAGTGCATGCTGGCCGTTGGCTATAGCTTCCTCGATGGTTTCCCCATCCGACACACACATATCGAAATCCGGGTATGTAATCAGGAAGCCGCCGCCCTCTTCCGTGCCCAGAGGACGAATTTCGAAGGGATACTCGGTCATGGCTGTTCCTCCTCATCCATCGGCTCGACATCGGCCAGCAACGCCATGAAGAGCGAAATATAGATTGGCTTGATGGGACGTCTGGCAGGAACCGGCAATGTCCGCCCTTGTCTCGTGATGAAGACACAATGACTACCACTCTCATGCCGCCAGCTAATCCCGTAACGCCGCGCAACCGTTTGCAAATGCTCCAGCCGCCAGTCATCTCGGGGATTGTTGCGCATGGCGACCAGTAGTTTCTCCGCTTTGCTCATAAAGAGCCTCCTTGCCCTGCCAACAATGATACTACCTGCAATATCATTATCAAGCTCTTCAACCGATATTCATGCAACAAGCCATCAATCTCCGACTTGACGAATCTTTCAACAGCGCCTATTCTGTATCAATCACTACAAAACATCCGGCCGCCCCCATGCCCCGTCCCCGCCTGCAACCCGACAGCGACCTTCTCAGTCAGTCGATGCAACTGTTCTGGCGGAAAGGCTACGCCAACACCGCCCTGCGCGACCTGGAAGAAGCCCTGGGCCTGAAGGCGCCCGCCCTCTACCACCGCTTCGGCAACAAGGACGGCCTGTTCCGCGCCACGCTGGAACATTACCTGGAACGCATCGTCGGCCGCCGCATCACGCGCTATCTGGAAGACCCCGACGCACTGCACGGGCTGCGCCGGTTCTTCGAAACCACCTACGACTACATCGACGCCGGGCACCCGCCGCTGGCCTGCCTGATGGCCAATACCGCCAGCGAATTCGGCGATCGCGATCCGGCAGTGCGGGCCATCCTGCAACGGAGCCACGACCGCCTGCGCGCCGCCTTCATCGCCAACCTGAAACGGCTGCGGGACAGCGGCCGCCTGCGTCCGGACACGAATCTTGACGACCTTGCCGACACCCTCTACCTATGCCTGCAGGGGCTGCTGGCGGGCAGCAAGGCCAACCCCGACAAGGCCCGCCTCGACCGCTTGGTGGACCTCATCATGGCCCTGCTGCCCCTTACCCCGGAGTAAACCCATGGAATTCCTGCGCACCCCCGATGAACGCTTCGCCAACCTCCCCGGCTATCCCTTCGCCCCGCATTATGTGCAAGTGGACGACACCGAGGGCGGCTCCCTGCGCATGCACTACCTGGACGAAGGCCCCGCCGACGCGCCGGTGGTGCTGATGCTGCACGGCGAGCCAAGCTGGAGCTACCTGTACCGCAAAATGATCCCGATCGTCACCGCCGCCGGTTACCGCGTGATCGCGCCCGACCTGATCGGCTTCGGCAAGTCGGACAAGCCGACCCGGCGCACCGACTACACCTACCAGCGCCATGTGGACTGGGTGCGCTCGCTGCTGCAACAACTGGGGCTGACGAACATGACGCTGGTCTGCCAGGACTGGGGCGGGCTGATCGGCCTGCGGCTGGTGGGGGAACATCCGGAACTGTTCGCACGGGTGGTGGCGGCCAACACCATGCTGCCCACCGGCGACCATCATCCCGGCGAGGCCTTCCTGAAGTGGCAGGCCTTTTCGCAGAAGACGCCGGTGTTCGGCACCGGCTTCATCGTCATGGGCGGCTGCGCCACGCCGCTGGCCCCGGAAGTGATCGCCGCCTACGACGCGCCCTTCCCCGATGAAAGCTACAAGGAAGGCGCGCGCCAGTTCCCGCTGCTGGTGCCGGTG
>DASUIL010000245.1:0-15555 GCA_036273075.1 Fluviicoccus sp.
ACCAAATAGGCATCCGATGGCGTGGCCCGCGCTGGATGCGGGTAGGTTGCTGGAGCGTACGGGTGACCGTGCGCCTAGAGGAATGACCGTCCTCGACAGAACCCGGCTTACAGGCCGGCTCGGACCTTATTCTGTCGTGAATTTCCTGTGACAAAATCGTAACAAACCCCGCAAGTTAAAGTGCTTTCTCAGCAAATTGCGCCATGCATTTGTTTTTGGCTTCCGGGGTGTGATGATGTGCGCATAAGTTGCTGAAAATTCAGCACAAAACTTGTGTGTACAGCGCTTGACGCTGTCAGGGCGCCTCTCTATAGTTTCCCGCTTGTCGGAAAATTTGCGCCGCCGGCCGGAGACGGAACGGAACGGGGCTTTTTTTCTATTTTTTGTGCCAGCCTCCTGCATTTTTGGCGCGACTATGAGCAGCCTTTTTGTACATCAGACCGTTTTGCTGGAAGAGACCGTACAGGCTGTACTGGGCGCCGCCGACGGCGTTTACGTTGACGCGACTTTCGGTCGCGGCGGCCATTCCCGCGAACTGCTTTCCCGCCTCGGCCCCGAAGCCGTCCTGATTGCCTTTGACAAGGACCCCGAAGCGGTCGCCGCCGGTGTGGCGCTGGCCGTTGCCGACCCGCGTCTTGTGATGGTCCACGCCAGCTTCGCTGATCTGACGGTGGTGTTGGCCCGGCACGGTTTGAGCGGCAAGGTCGATGGCATCATGGCAGATCTCGGGGTTTCCTCGCCGCAGCTGGATGACGCCTCGCGCGGCTTCAGTTTCATGCACGACGGTCCCCTCGACATGCGGATGAACACCGCGACGGGCTTGTCCGCCGCGCAATGGCTTGCCGCGACCGGTGAGCAGGACCTGGCGGATGCCATTTACCGTTTCGGCGAGGAGAGGTTCAGCCGCCGTATCGCCCGCGCCATCAAGCAGCATCCCGAACCCATCCTGACCACCCGCCAGCTGGCGGAAGTGGTGGCGGCCGCGCATCCGGCCTGGGAAAAACACAAGCACCCCGCCACGCGCACCTTTCAGGCCATCCGCATAGCTGTCAATCACGAACTCGACGATGTGGCCCGTTTCCTGCCGGATGCCATGGCGGCGCTCAAGCCCGGCGGCAAGCTGGCGGTGATCAGCTTTCATTCGCTGGAGGATCGGCTGGTCAAGCATTTTTTCCGGCGTCTCGCCCAAGGGGAGGCCGATGACCTGCCGCGTGATTTCCCGATCCGGGCGGTCGAGTTTCGTCCAACCGCCAAGTCCCTGGGGAAGATTGACCCTTCGAAAGCGGAAGTCGCGCGGAATCCCCGCGCCCGCAGCGCTCACCTGCGGGTGGCCATGAAGCTGGAGTCCGCAAGATGATCGAACTGTTGAAACGCAGCTTCAAACCGAATTTCAGTGCCTTGATTGTGGCGGCCCTGATTACGGGGCTGGTCGGATCGGCCGTTTCGGTGGCTTTCAGCGTCCATCACTCCCGCCTTAAGGTGCAAGCCTTGCAAAAGCTGGATGAGGAGAGAAATCGCCTTGACGTCGAGTGGGGGCAGTTGCTGCTGGAACAGCATGCCTGGGGATCCTACGGCCGTATCGGAAAACTGGGGGCCGAGGAGCTGCAGATGCTGCCGCCGCCCCCGCAGACCGTGGTGATGGTGCAGCAATGAAGAATAGTAAAGCTCCGGCCCGATCCGTCCCGGCGGCGGATGTCAGTTTTCCCGAGCGTCATCGTGTATTGATCTGGTGTCTGGGCTTCGTGTTCCTGGGCATGGTTTGCCGGGCAGCCTACCTGCACGTGATTGATCGTGATTTCCTGAAGCGGCAGGGCGATGCCCGCATGTTGCGCAAGGAAACCCTGGCGGCGCATCGCGGCATGATCATGGATCGCAACGGCGTGCCTTTGGCGGTCAGCACTCCGGTGGTATCGTTGTGGGTCAATCCCAAGGAGCTGAAGGAGCTGGCGAGTCCGGTCAATCCGAAGCAGAAGCCCCGGATTCTGGATGTTCCCGAACTCGCCCGGGCCATCGGAGTCGAGCCCAAGGCGCTGTCGGACCGGCTGGCGCGCAGCGCCAACAAGGAGTTCCTGTATTTGAAGCGCCATCTCGCCCCTGATGTGGCGCAGGTGGTCCTGGATCGCGGATTCCCCGGCGTCTACGGAATGAACGAGTACAAGCGCTATTATCCCGAAGGGGAGAGCGCGTCGCACATCATCGGTTTCACCGATCTGGACGATCGCGGCAAGGAAGGCCTGGAGCTGGCCCTGGATCCGGTCCTGCAGGGCAAGCCCGGCCAACAGCTGGTTTTGCGCGACCTGAAAGGCCGAAAGGTCAAGGATATCGCACGCATCCGCCCCGCGGAACCCGGTCGCGACATCCATTTGAGCTTTGATTCCCGGGTCCAGTACATTGCCTATCGTGAGCTGGCCGCCGCCGTGGCCGAGCACGGCGCCAAGGCGGGTATTGCGGTCGCGATTGATGTCGAGACGGGCGAAGTGCTGGCGATGGCCAACCTGCCGGGGTACAACCCGAACAATCGTGCTGGCGTGGCGGTAGACAGCCTGCGCAATCGCGGCGCCACGGATATGTTCGAGCCAGGCTCAACCATGAAGGTTTTCACGGTTTCCGCCGGTCTTGAAAGCGGCAAATACACCACTTCCAGCCGCTTCAATACCAACCCCGGCACTTATCAGGTCTATAACAAGACGATTCGCGATCACGAAAATTATGGTGTTATTGATCTTGGCACCATCATCACCAAGTCCAGTAACGTCGGGGCCGCCCAGATCGCCCTGTCGCTCCCGCGTGAAACCCTGCCGACTTTCTATGACCGTTTCGGCTTTGGCCGGGTGACGGGCAGCGGATTTCCGGGGGAAAGCCGGGGGCGCCTGCAACCGCCGGAACGCTGGAATCCGGTCGAGATCGCCACCATGTCTTACGGGTATGGCCTGACCACCACGGCCCTGCAGCTGGCGCACGCCTATGCCACTCTGGCGGCGGGCGGCGTTGAGCACCCGGTCAGCTTCCAGAAAGTGATCGGGCCGGTTCCCGGTAAGCGCATTCTTAGCGAAAAGATTGCCGCCGAATTGATGCCGATGATGGAGTCGGTGGTCTCGTCGGACGGCACGGCGCTGCGCGCCGCCATTCCGGGTTATCGTGTTGCCGGCAAGACCGGAACCGCGCACAAGGCTACCGGCGGAGGCTATGCGGCCAATGATTACATGTCGCTGTTCGTGGGCATTGCCCCGGTTTCGCACCCGAAGGTGGCGATGGCCGTCGTGATCGACAATCCTTCTAAAGGCTCCTACTACGGCGGTCTTGTGGCCGCGCCGGTGTTTTCGCGGGTCATGGCCGAAGCCCTGCGCCTGATGAATGTTCCGACCGACAAGCCGCTTGAGCCGCCACCTCCGGTGCCCGCTGAGCGCCCGGTTCCGGGGCTCACGGCGGCTGGAGACAGAACCTGATGCGCAAGCTCTCGGTTATCTGGCCCGGAGTCGCGCCGGAGTGGGCGAACATCGGGATTGCGACCCTGGTGTCGGACAGCCGTAAGGTCTGCTCGGGCGCACTCTTCCTGGCATTGCAGGGCCGGAACCATGATGCCCGAGCGTTCATTCCTCAAGTCATCGCCCAAGGCGCCTCAGCCGTAATGGCCGAAGGAGAGTCTGGTGTGAGCGTGGTGTGCGGCATTCCCGTTATTGGTGTGCCTGATTTGCCTCTTCGCCTTGGTGAGATAGCATCCCGATTCTACGATTTTCCCAGTCAGGCGATGCGCGTGCTGGCCGTGACCGGAACCAACGGCAAGACCAGCACCGCCCAATTGCTGGCTCATGCCTGCGAGCAGGCCGGGCTACGTGCCGGGGTGCTCGGTACTTTGGGCAACGGTCTGGTCGGGTCGGTTGAGCCTTCGACTCATACCACCCTGGATGCGGTTCAGCTCCAGGCCCGCTTTGCGGCTTTTCGTGACGCGGGCGCGCGGGTGGTGGCGATGGAGGCGAGTTCACACGGTCTGGAGCAGGGGCGCATCAACGCCACCGCCATCGAGACAGCGATCTTCACCAACCTGACCCGCGATCATCTCGACTATCACGGCAGCATGGAGGTCTACCAGGAGGCCAAGGCCAGGCTTTTTGTCTGGCCCGGTCTGCGCACAGCCATCCTCAATGCCGATGACCCGGTTTCGGCAGATTACCGCCGTCGGATTGCTCCCGGAGTGCGTATCTGGACCTACAGCCAGCACCCGGAATCTGGAGCGGATTTTGTCGCCACCCGGATTATTCCCTCGCTGCAAGGACTGTCCTTGGAACTGGTCACTCCGGCCGGCGGCTGTCAGCTGCAGACCCGGCTGCTGGGGCGTTTCAATGTCAGTAACCTGCTGGCGGTGATGGCGGGTTTGCTCAGTCTTGACTTGAGCCTCCCGGAAGCCGTACGGGCGCTGGAGGCCGTCCATCCCGTTCGCGGGCGGATGGAATGCTACTCAGGGCAGGGGAAAACAGCGGTGGTTGATTATGCCCATACGCCAGATGCCCTGGAAAAGGTTCTGGCGACGTTGCGTGAGCATGTGGACGGACGCTTGTGGTGTGTTTTTGGCTGCGGCGGCGACCGTGACCCGGGCAAGCGTCCGATGATGGGGGGCATTGCGGTGCGGATGGCTGACCGGGTGCTGGTGACTTCCGACAATCCGCGTGGAGAGCATCCTGAACGGATTCTCGCCGATGTCATGGCCGGCATCCCCGTTGCTGACCGTCCCCGTGTGCAGGTTTGCGCTGACCGGCGTCAGGCCATTGCCGCGGCGCTGGCCGAGGCCTCTCCCGGCGATATGGTGCTTGTGGCGGGCAAGGGGCACGAGGACTACCAGGAAATACAAGGCGTCCGCTACCACTTTGATGATGCCGAGGAAGTCAGGCGGGCGTTGGGGTTGATGCCATCATTTGATCGGCAAGGGGAACAAGATGCGGTTTAGTGCGATAGCCAATGTCACCGGAGGCGTCTTGCATGGCGCTGACGCCGAGGCCGTCACTTTCTCGACGGATACGCGCCAGATAGCGCCGGGTGATTTTTTTGTGGCCCTGAGCGGCGAAAATTTTGATGCAAATGCGTTTGTGGCCAAAGCGGCGGAGCTGGGGGCCTGCGGGGCCCTGGTTTCACGACTGACGCCGGACCTGTCAATGCCGCAAATTCTGGTGGAGGATACCCGCGAGGCGCTGGGGCGACTGGCCAAGGCTTGGCGGGAGCAATTTTCGCTGGTGCGGGTAGCCATTACCGGCAGCAGCGGCAAGACCACGACCAAGGAACTGACGGCCAGCATATTCAGGCAGGCCGGACAAACCCTGGCGACGCTGGGTAACAAGAATAACGAAATCGGTGTTCCGTTGACCTTGTTGCGACTTGGCCCGGCAGATCGGTTTGGCGTGTTTGAGTTGGGAGCGAATCATCGCGGGGAAATCGCCTATACCAGCGGGCTGGTGCAGCCGCATGCCGCCCTGATCAACAATATCGGCACAGCCCATCTGGAAGGGTTCGGCAGCCGTCAGGGGATTGCCGAGGCGAAAGGCGAGATTTTCAGCGGCTTGACGGCGGATGGCGTGGCGATCATCAATCGTGATGATGATTTTGCCGATTACCATCTGGCGCTGAACAAAGGACGCAAGATACTGACGTTCTCCACCACCCGCGCTGCTGATGTAACGGCATCGGCGGCGCGCATGTTGCCTGGCGGGGCCTGGGCTTTCGACCTGCATCTGGGTGAGGTTGTCATGCCGGTGCGGCTGCGCCTGCTGGGACGCCACAACATAGGTAATGCCCTGGCGGCCGCTTCGTTGGCTCTGGCGAGCGGCCTTGGCCTGGAACAGATTCGTCGCGGTCTTGAAGAGGCCGGTCCCGCCCCGGGGCGGCTTGAACTGCATGCGGCGGGTGATCTCGCGGTCATTGACGACACCTATAACGCCAATCCCGGTTCCATGAAGGCGGCGATCGATATGTTGGCCGGGTGCGAGGGGCATCGGATCGCTATTCTGGGCGGCATGGGTGAATTGGGCGAGGGGGCTCCCGCCTTGCACGCCGAGGTTTTGTGTCATGCCCTGGAGCGGGGGATTGAACGGTTGCTGACAGTCGGCGAGCACTATGCATCGGCTACGATTACGCCTGAAAGTGATCGGGTTATCCGTTTCGGAACACAAGAGGAACTGTTGTCGGCCCTGCCGGCTCTGGTTTCGGGCCCGGCCACCGTGTTGGTCAAGGGTTCACGCAGCGCCCGCATGGAGCGGGTCG
The DNA here is from genome assembly GCA_036273075.1 of Fluviicoccus sp. Taxonomy (GTDB): domain Bacteria; phylum Pseudomonadota; class Gammaproteobacteria; order Pseudomonadales; family Moraxellaceae; genus Fluviicoccus. The sequence goes on from DASUIL010000245.1 coordinate 6,250, forward strand.
TCCAAAAACTGATTGAGGAGCGACGCTGATGCTCGTCTGGCTGGCGGATTTTCTTGCCCAATACATGAAGGCTTTTCAGGTTTTCCATTATCTGACCCTGCGTGCCATCCTGAGCGTGCTGACCGCCCTGGGAATCTCCCTGTGGCTGGGGCCGTGGATGATCGAGAAATTGCGGGTCATGAAGTTCGGTCAGGCGGTACGCACCGACGGACCGCAAAGCCATCTGGTAAAGTCCGGCACGCCCACCATGGGCGGAGCCCTGATTCTGGTGGCGATTGCCGCCAGTACCCTGATGTGGGGAAATCTGACCAATCCGTATATCTGGACGGTTCTGGCCGTCATGGCGGTTTTTGGTGCGGTGGGCTGGGTGGATGATTATCGCAAGGTGGTTGAACGGAATTCCCGGGGATTGCCCGCCAAATGGAAATACCTCTGGCAATCTGTTGCGGGCCTTGGCGCTGCCGGCTTTCTGTATTACATCGCGCGGACGCCGGTGGAAACCAGCCTTATATTCCCCTTTTTCAAGGATCTGGTCATTCCGCTGGGTATTTTCTATATCGTGCTGACATATCTGGTGATTGTCGGCAGCAGTAATGCCGTAAACTTGACGGACGGTCTGGATGGTCTTGCGATCATGCCGACGGTGATGGTTGCCGGCGCGCTGGCGATTTTTGCGTATTTGTCGGGCAATTATAAATTCGCCAACTACCTCCATATCCCCTTTGTTTCCGGTGCGGGCGAACTGATCGTAATATGCGGTTCGATTATCGGCGCGGGTCTGGGTTTCCTCTGGTTCAATGCCTATCCGGCCCAAGTGTTCATGGGTGATGTCGGCGCGCTCGCCCTTGGCGCGGTGCTTGGCGTCATCGCGGTTATTGTGCGGCAGGAAATCGTACTGTTCATCATGGGCGGTATTTTTGTGCTGGAGACGGTTTCGGTCATGTTGCAGGTGGCGTCCTTCAAACTGACGGGAAAACGCATATTCCGCATGGCGCCTATCCATCATCATTACGAATTGAAAGGCTGGCCGGAAACAAAGGTGGTGGTCCGGTTCTGGATTATCAGCTTCATGCTGGTATTGCTTGGTCTGGCTTCCCTGAAACTGCGCTAGGACGTTCCCATGACGACGATGGTTTCCGCTGACCGCCTGCGGGTGGTGGTGGGTCTTGGCAAAACCGGCCTGTCCTGTATCCGTTACCTGCGGGATCGGGGTTACACGGTGGCGGTGAATGACACCCGGGATAATCCTCCCGGGTTGGAAGAGCTGCGTCGTGATTTTCCGGAGGTCCGTTACCGTCTGGGCGGCCTGGATGAGGCTCTGCTGCTTGAGGCCGGAGAGATAATAACCAGTCCCGGCATTTCGATTAATGAGCCCGAGCTCCTCTGTGCCAGAATGAATGCCGGAATCCCGGTTATTGGCGATATCGAATTGTTTTGCCGTGAGGCACGCGCACCGATCGTCGCGATAACCGGTTCGAATGCCAAGAGCACCGTGACCACGCTGGTCGGTTTGATGGCGGAAAGGGCGGGCATCAGGGTAGGCGTAGGCGGGAATCTGGGCACTCCTGTCCTGGAGTTGCTGAAGCCGGATACCGAGCTTTATGTCCTGGAGCTATCCAGTTTCCAGCTGGAAACAACACATTCCCTCAGCGCCGCCGCGGCAGTGGTTCTCAATATCAGCGAGGACCACATGGATCGTTACAAAAATATGCAGGAATACCATCGCGCCAAGCACCGTATTTTCAGAAACTGCCATTTTTATATTACCAACCGTCAGGATGTCCTGACGGTGCCTTCCTTATCTGAATCCGTGCCTCACCGCAGTTTTGGAACCGATATGCCCGACCAGAATGATTGGGGAGTTATTCGTGAAGCCGATGCGGTCTGGCTTGCCCGCGGCAGTGAAAAGCTGTTGCGCGCCTCCGACATGATTATTTTCGGTGAGCATAATATCGCCAATGCGCTGGCGGCGCTGGCGCTTGGGGATGCGGTCAATATCCCGATGCAATCCATGCTGGACACCTTGCGTGATTTTCCCGGACTGGCCCACCGTTGCCAATTGGTCACCCGTTCCGGCGGTGTCTCCTGGTACAACGATTCGAAGGGTACAAATGTCGGCGCGACGCTGGCAGCCCTGAACGGCCTCGGTCCCGCCATTGGCGGCCGCGTCATCCTGATCGCCGGCGGGCAGGGGAAGGGACAGGACTTCAGTCCGCTGTCTCCCGCCCTTGTTGAGTTCGGCCGGGCCGTGGTGATGCTGGGTGAGGACGCGCCGCTGATTGATGCGGCGCTGGCGCCCGAGGTGCCGAGGGTCCGTGTCGCCTCCCTGGAGGAAGCTGTATCCGCTGCCCGCACTCTGGCGCAGTCCGGTGATGCCGTGCTCCTCTCGCCGGCGTGCGCCAGCTTTGACATGTTCAAGGGCTATGAGGATCGCGGCAACCGCTTCGTGGCGATGGTCAGGCAGCAGGCGGGGGACGTATGAAGCTGGCTCTCCCCAAGATTTCCATTCCCCGTCATTGGGTCGTTCCGGACTGGAAGGAAGAATTTACCGCGTCGAGGCTGCTGATGCTGTCAGCGGGGATGCTGGCCTGCATCGGCGTCATCATGGTGGCGTCGGCTTCGATGGGCGTCGCTGAGGCGACCTTCGGACATCCCTTCTACTTTTTTGTGCGCCATCTGTTCTACGTGCTGCTGGCGGTTTCTTCCGCCATTGTCGTGGTCAATATCCCCCTGCATTTCTGGCAGCGCTTCAGTTGGCACTTGCTGGCCTTCGCGTTTATCTTGCTGGTGCTGGTGCTGATTCCGCATGTCGGTAAGCGTATCAACGGGAGCGCCCGCTGGCTGGGCTTCGGACCGTTCACGATCCAGCCCTCCGAAATCGGCAAATTTGCGGTTGTCCTGTTCATGGCCGGTTATCTGGTCCGGCGTCAGGAAGAGGTCCGTACCACCTATGTCCGCGGTTTCCTGCGCGCCATGATGATTGTCGGTACCGCGATTGCCCTGTTCCTCAGTGAGCCGGATTTCGGCGCCAGTCTGGTGTTGATGACGGCGGTGCTTGGCATGCTGTTCCTGGCCGGCGCGCCCATGATCCAGTTCGGTGGTCTGGTTTCCGCGGTTGTCGCCGGTGGTGCGGCCGCCATCATTTTCGAGCCCTACCGGTTGCGCCGGGTATTGTCCTTCACCGATCCCTGGGACGACCAGTACGGCTCCGACTATCAGCTTTCGCAAAGCCTGATCGCCTTCGGTCGTGGGGACTGGTTCGGTGTCGGGCTTGGGCACAGCGTGCAGAAGTTGTTCTACCTGCCGGAGGCGCATACCGACTTCGTCTTCGCCGTCTACGCCGAGGAATTCGGACTGATCGGCGTGCTGTTCCTGATCAGCATGTTCTGGATTCTCATCAATTCCGGTTTGCGGATCGGCCGCGCCGCGGAAAAAACGGGGCGTCTGTTCGAGGCGTATCTGGCCTACGGCATATCCTTTCTGATCACCATGCAGGCAGTGATCAACATTGGCGTCAACACCGGATTTTTTCCGACCAAGGGCCTGACCCTGCCCATGGTCAGTTACGGCGGCAGCAGCCTGATCGTAGTGTTCACCATGCTTGGCTTGCTGCTGCGCATCGACATGGAAACTCGGCAGGGAATCAAGGGGAAATCGCATGGCCGTTAAGTCCGTTGTGGTCATGGCCGGCGGCACGGGCGGCCATGTCTTTCCGGCGCTCGCTGTTGCCCGGCATCTGGAAGGGCAAGGTGTCCGCATCCACTGGCTGGGCACCAAAGCCGGTATTGAGGCGGATGTCGTGCCGCGTAACGGGCTGGCGATTACCTATCTGGATGTCAGCGGCGTGCGTGGCCAAGGCATGAAGCGACTGTTGCTGGCGCCTTTCAAGATCGTGGCCGCGACCTTGGCCGCGATGCGCGTGATGCGTGCGGTCGAGGCAGATTGCGTGATTGGTCTCGGCGGTTATGTCACCGGTCCGGGGGGACTGGCGGCGCGACTGCTGGGCAAGCCGCTGGTCATTCATGAGCAGAACGCGATTGCCGGGTTCACCAATCGCATGCTCTCCGGATTGGCGACACGGGTACTGCAGGCCTTCCCCGGCGCTTTCGCCGACGGCCCCCGTGTCAAGACCACGGGCAATCCGGTCCGACCCGAGATCTGTGCGGTCGACAGTCCGGAAGCCCGTTTTGCCGGCCGGCGCGGACCACTGCGCCTGCTGGTGCTGGGCGGCAGTCAGGGGGCGGTCGCGCTCAACAGCCTCATCCCGTCCGCCATGGCGCTGCTGCCGGCGGAGTCGCGTCCGGTCATCCGTCACCAGACCGGTCGCAAGCAGGTTGAAGCCACGGCGGCCAATTATGAAAAGGCGGGCGTTGCTGCTGACGTCCTTCCGTTCATCGAGGACATGGCGGAGGCTTATGCCTGGGCGGATCTGGTGATCTGCCGTTCAGGCGCGCTAACCGTCAGTGAACTGGCGGCGGCCGGGGCGGCGTCGATCCTGATTCCGTACCCGTTCGCTGTGGATGATCACCAGACCGCCAATGCCCGTTATCTCACCGGCGCGGGTGCGGCCTTGTTGTGCCCGCAACAGGACATGACGCCCGAAAAGCTGTCGGAAACCCTTTCCTCGGTCTGGCAGCGCGAGACGCTGTTGGCCATGGCCGCCAAAGCGCGAGGCCAAGCCCGTCCCGAGGCCACCGCCACGGTAGCATCCTGCTGCCTGGATCCACGAGCATGAGCAACCCCATCATGAGCCAAGCCAACGGACGCGGTCGACTGATTGATATCCCGGAAATGCGCCGGGTGAACCGGATCCATTTCGTCGGGATCGGCGGGGCGGGGATGTGCGGCATCGCCGAAGTCCTGCTGAATCAAGGCTATGCGGTTTCAGGCTCCGATGCCAAGGCGGGTGAAACCACGCGCCGGTTGCAGAATCTGGGCGCGCGGATATTTATCGGCCACGAGGCCGCGCATGTGCAAGGCGTGGATGTACTGGTGGCTTCGACCGCTATTGACCAGTCCAATCCGGAGGTCATGGCCGCCCGCGAAGCCCGGATCCCCATCGTTCGCCGCGCCGAAATGCTGGGAGAGCTGATGCGCTGGCGTCATGGTATCGCCATCGCGGGCACCCACGGCAAGACGACAACCACCAGCCTGGTGACCTCAATCCTCGCCGAGGCGGGCCTGGACCCGACCTTCGTGATCGGCGGCCTGCTCAACAGCGCGGGCACCAATGCCAAGCTGGGCGGCAGTCGTTATCTGGTGGCCGAAGCCGATGAGAGCGACGCCTCCTTCCTGCATCTGTTGCCGATGGCGGCGGTGGTCACCAATATTGACGCCGACCATATGGATACCTACGGCGGGGACTTCGAAAAGCTGAAGGATACCTTCATCGAATTCCTGCATAACCTGCCTTTTTATGGCCTTGCCGTGGTGTGCGGTGATGATCCTGTTATCCGCTCGCTGTTGCCGCGCATCGGCCGATCGACGATTACCTACGGTTTTGCAGAAGAAAATGATGTCCGCGCCACCCATATCGAGCAGGACGGACTGCAGACCCGCTTCCACGTATGCCGCCCCGGCCGGGAGCCCTTGGCGGTTACCCTGAACCAGCCAGGCCTGCATAATGTCCTTAACGCCTTGGCGGCCATCAGCATCGCCACGGACGAAGGGGTCAGGGACGAAGCGATCCAGACCGCCCTGAGCAAATTTGAGGGTGTCGGCCGCCGCTTCCAGCACTATGGCGCTTATCCCTGCGATGACGGCAATGTCTGCCTTATTGATGATTACGGTCATCACCCGCGCGAAGTGGAAGCGACCATCAAGGCCGCCCGGCAAAGCTATCCCGACCGTCGTCTGGTGCTGATGTTCCAGCCGCACCGCTATACCCGTACCCGCGACTGCTTCGAGGATTTCGTGCGCGTGCTGTCGGATGTTGATGTACTGGTGCTGCTCGATGTCTATCCTGCCGGCGAGAAGCCGATTCCGGGCGCGGACGGCCGCACGCTGGCGCGCAGCATCCGCATGCTGGGCCAGGTCAACCCGGTCTTTATCCAGCAGCATGAGGATTTGCCCACGGTGCTCAAGGCCATCCTGCAGTCCAATGACCTGTTGCTGACCCAGGGAGCGGGCAATGTCGGCGCTATTGCGGCTGACCTGGCCGCCCATAAACTTTATCTGCAGTCCGACGTTAACGGTCAGGACTGACATCCTCTTCCAGTAATAAGGAGCGAAAGCGTGAATCAGCAGCAGTTCGGACGGGTCGCGGTGCTTTTCGGCGGCACGTCGGCGGAGCGGGAAATTTCCCTGATCAGTGGCCGTGCGGTGCTGGACGCCTTGTGCGCGGCCGGTGTTGATGCGGAGGCCTTTGATCCCGCCGATCGCCCGATCGCCGAAATCCGCGCTTTTGACCGGGCGTTTATCGTTCTGCATGGTCGTGGTGGTGAAGACGGAACCATGCAGGGTGCGCTTGAGTTGCTGGGCGTCCCCTATACGGGCAGCGGCGTCCTGGCGTCTGCGCTGGGGATGGACAAGGCCCGCACCAAACAGCTGTGGCTGGGGTGCGGACTGCCGACACCTTCTTACCGTCGTTTGTCAGCCGATACTGATTTTGCCTCCGTAGTCGCGGAGTTGGGTCTCCCGGTCATGGTCAAGCCGGTCCGCGAAGGCTCCAGCATCGGCATGCGCAAGGTTGAGGCGCTCGAGGACTTGCCCGGAGCCTATGAATTCGCCGCGCGCTATGACCGCGAGATCATCGCCGAACGCTGGATTACCGGACGTGAGTACACCATCGTCATTCTCGGCGGGCGCGCCTTGCCGGTGATCCGCCTGCAGCCGCACCAGAGCCACGGCTTTTACGATTTTGAGGCCAAGTATCAGGCCAATGATACCCAGTACCTGTGCCCTTGCGGCTTGTCCGATGAGGATGAGGCGCGCTTGCAGGCGCTGGCGCTGGAGGCCTTTGCGGCGGTCGGCGCTCAGGGCTGGGGCCGTATTGACGCCATGCGGGATGAGGAAGGCCGATTCTGGCTGCTGGAAGTCAACACGGTGCCCGGCATGACGGACCATTCGCTGGTGCCCATGGCTGCCCGCGCTTCCGGTCTCGATTTTCAGGCGCTGGTCCTGGCCATTCTTTCGCAAACCCTTGACGGTTCCAGAGGCTGAGCATCATGCAATCGCAAGCGCCTGCCCGACGGAATCCCTTTCGCGGATTCTCTGCCCGCGACTGGGGGCTCGTGCTTGGCCGCTTTTTCAGCCTGGTCTGGCTGGCGGCCGGTTTTGGAGCGCTTGCCTGGGGTATCTTCGGTCTCTATACCACCCTGGTGCACAAGGCTCCACTGGCGCTGATTCAGGTCGAAGGGGATATCAGCACTTCCGACCGAGACGAACTGGCGCGCCAGTTGAAAACCGTGGTCAAGGGCAGTTATTTCGGTACGGACCTGATCGCGATACGCGACTCCGTCATCAAGTCGCCCTGGGTGGAAAGCATGTCGGTACAGCGACGCTGGCCGGACGGCATCCGCGTGCTGGTGATTGAAAAAAAGGCAGTAGCGCGATGGGGTGAAAAGAATTACCTTAGCGCCCGTGGCGAGATATTCCAGCCAAAGCCGGGAGCGCCGTCCGCCGAGCTGCCGCTGCTGTTTGGACCGGCCGGCAAGGCCGGTTATGTCATGGAGCAATACCGCAGCCTGAACGAGCGCTTGCGCCCGGCCGGACAACAAGTAGTGGAGTTGCACCTGACCGAGCGTATGACCTGGTTCATCCGGTTGGCGTCCGGTATGGAAATCATCGTTGACCAGAACCAGTTCAACGACAAGATGCAACGCTACTTCTGGCTTTACGACAAGGAACTGAAACCTTATGCGGACCGGATTGCCCGCGTGGATCTGAGATACCGGAACGGTCTTGCCCTCTCCTGGAAGGATGGCATGGCGGTGCCGGTGATAAACAATCAATTGAAGAAGCTGGAACAGGTGGCAACCCAAGATGGCAGATAATCAACAAGACCTGATTGTGGCGCTTGATGTCGGCACGTCCAAAGTCGTGGCCTTGATCGCCCAGGTCTCGCAGGACGGCCTGCTTGAGGTGATCGGCATCGGCAAGAAGGCCTCCCGCGGATTGAAGCGCGGCATGGTTGTCAATATCGAGCAGACGACGCAGGCGATCCAGGCCGCGATCAGCGAGGCCGAGGGCATGGCTGATTGCAGCATCCATTCGGTCTTTGTCGGAATAGCCGGCTCTCATATCATGAGCCGCAACCTGCATGGCGTCGTCGCCATCCCGAACGGTGAAGTCACACAGTCCGACATTGAGCGCGTGCTGGAAGCCGCCAAGACCGGAGCAGTGATGCCGGATCACAAGGTGCTGCATGTGCTGCCACAGGAATTTATCGTCGACCAGCAGGCTGATGTCCGTAATCCGCTGGGGATGTCCGGTGTGCGCCTTGAAGGACATCATCACATGGTGTCGTGCGCCCTGAATGCCTGGCAGAACCTTGAAAAATGCGTGCGCGGCTGCGGCATCGGCATTGATGACATGGTATTGGAACCGCTGGCTGCCGCAGACGCCGTCCTGTCTGAAGACGAAAAGCATCTGGGCGTCTGCCTGGTGGATATCGGCGCCGGAACAACCGACATTGCCGTCTACACCCATGGCGCCCTGCGCCACACCGCAATCCTCCCGGTGGCGGGCGATCAGGTAACCAACGATGTTGCCATCACCCTGCACACCCCGACCACCGAGGCCGAGGAACTGAAGGTCAAGCATGCCTGCGCCCAAGCGAGGCTGGTCAGCCGCGAGGACATGATCAATGTGCCCGGCATGGGCGACCGGCCCCTGCGCAAGCTGCAGCGCCACTTCCTCGCCTCTGTGGTCGAAGCACGCTACGAAGAAATTTTCCGCATGGTCCAGGAGGAACTGGTCCATGCGGGACTGCTGGGCCACATGGGCGCAGGCATAGTGTTGACCGGCGGCGCATCGCGAATTGAAGGCGCGGCGGCGCTGGCGGAATCCGTACTGGCTATGCCGGTGCGGGTTGGCATGCCGAACGGCGTCAAGTCCGGCGGCATGGGCGACATTCTCAAGAATCCGGTCTACGCCACTGGCGTGGGCCTCCTGATGTTCGGCAGGCAGAAGCTGCTGGAAGTGCGCGAGGTGCTCCCGACTCGGCGCAACACATCGGGTGGTAGCGGTATGTTTCAGAAATTGCGCCAATGGCTCGAAACGCATTTCTGAAGTGACAGGGGCAGGGCGAGGCAAGATCATTCCTGGGCAGGAGTAACATAATGAGTATTTTCCAAATGGCAGACG
>DASUIL010000246.1:0-4190 GCA_036273075.1 Fluviicoccus sp.
CCGGACCGGACGGAGCGCCCTGATCATGGCCATGTCGCGCACCACCATGCTCTACATCCGCAAGGCGCTGGATCAATGCGCGGAATGCCCCGGCTTCCACGGCGCGGTGTTGTCGACGCCGGACGGACTGGTGCTGGCCTCCTCGGGGAAGTTCGATGCCGACGAGTCCGCCGCCTGCGCCTCGGGACTGATGGTGAATACCGCCGCCAGCCTGGGGCAGCTGGCGGCGCAAGGCCCCACGGAAATGCTGATCTGGGGCGCGGACAACACCTTGTGGAATGTCAGCCTGCTGGCCGGCGATTACATCCTGCTGGTCGCCTCGGCCGGAACGGCGGGAGCCGACCGCCTGCGCCGGACCCGGGAACGCGCGGGCGAGATGCTGAACCAGGCCTTGCGGATCCTGGTCTGAACCTTCACGCACCGGCATAAATGCGACCTTATACCCATATCATCAACATGGTTATTGCCCCCGGCCCTGAAAATGGCTTTAATCCTTCCACATACCCTCCTCTGTATATTTCATGACCTGCGAACCTTTGCTATCCCCGCTGTTCACCACGCTGGCCGCCACCGGCGACGACGGCATTCTCGTCTGTGACGGTGACGGCCGCGTGCTGTTCGCCAGCCCCGGCCGGGCCTTTGCGGCCGCTCCGGTCGCGGCGGGCGACCACATTGACCGGCTGGGACTGCCCGCGACTCCGGCCGCCATCGCCCTGCTCGATACCGGCGTGCTTTGCACGGTCGCCGGACAGCCTTGCGACATCCGGGTCCATGCCGTCGATCTCGGGGGCGGCGTTCGTCATCACCTGCTGCGGTTACGTCCGGTGGTGGCGGACTCCGATTGGCAGGACTGGCTGGAAAGCCTGCCGGTGCCGGTCTCGCTGCGTGATGCCGAAGGGTGCTTTGTCTGGGCCAACCAACGCTTCACCCGCCAGTTCGCTCCCGCCGGAAGCTGCGTGGTCGGCAAGCCTGTCAGCGACATCCTGTGCCCGGAGGATGCACAAAAGACCCTGGAGGCGGACCGCTACGCGCTGGCCATGGACCAAGGCGTCATCTTCGAATACATCTGCAGCGACCGCTTCTGCGCCACCGGGCACTACATGGTGATGCAATGCCCCTGCACCCTGCCGGACGGCACGCGGGCGGTGTTCTCCGTCGCCGAGGAAATGGAACGGCTGCGCACCGACATGCCCAGCTTTCAGGAAACCGAGATCCGCTACCGGCGGCTGGCGCGGCACCTGCTGACCTATCTCGACAATCACCATGCCTCGCTGGCGCGGGAGCTGCATGATGTGCTCGGCCAGACGCTGATCGGCCTGAAACTCGCCATCCACAACCGCCTGGGCGAGCCCGGTCTGGCGCCGGGGCTGGGCGAGGCCATGCAGTACTGGATGGTGCTGCTGGATGAGAGCATCGAATTCGTGCGCAATTTCTCCGGCAGCCTGCATCCCCGGCATTTGCAGGAATTCGGGCTGAAGCGGGCGCTGCGCGCCTGGCTGCAGCAGATCGGCAACCATTCGCGGCTGGACCTTCGGGTGCGCATCGAAGAGGCGCTGCCCGAGCTGGGACCCGAGATCAAGCAGGCCTGCCTGCGCATCGCCCAGGAAGCGGTCACCAACTGCCTGCGCCACGCTCAGGCCTCGCGGCTGGAGGTGACCCTGGAGCCGCGTGACGGCCTGATTACCCTGACCGTCCGCGATGACGGCCGCGGCTTCTGCACCCAGGAGCCCCGTGACCAGGACGCCGGACTGGGAATGATCAGCATGCGCGAGCGGGCTTACCTCTCCGGCGGCCGGCTCAGCATCCATTCCGTCCCCGGCGCAGGAACCACCATCACGGCCGTCTGGCCCCTTGCCTGAGACCCAACCATGCCCAACATCCTGCTTGTCGACGACCACCAACTGGTGCGCAAGGGACTGAAAGCCCTCCTGGAAAGCCAGCCGGGTTATCAGGTCATCGCCGAAGCCAGCAACGGCCGCGACGCGTTGCTGCTGATTGACAGCCTGCGGCCCGACCTGGTGCTGCTGGACATCATGATGCCGGAGAAGAACGGCCTGGAGGTCGCCGCCGAGATTGTGCGGCGGCCGTGCGCGCCGAAGATCCTGCTGCTGACGATGTGCCATATCGCCGAGTACATCAGCGAGGCCTTGAAGCTGGGCATCCAGGGCTATGTGGTGAAGGACGCCGCCCCGACCGAACTGTTCAACGCCATCGACACCATCATGCGCGACGAGATCTATCTCAGTCCGTCCGTCTCGCGGCAGATCATGGGCCTGTTACAGAAACGCACCGCGAAGGAAGACCTGCTGAACAACCTGACCGGCCGCCAGGTACAGATCCTGAAGCTGATTGCGCTGGGCTATTCCAGCAAGGCGATGGCGGACGAGCTGAGCCTGTCCGTCAAGACCATCGAGGCGCACCGCAGCCAGCTGATGCAGCGATTGGGCATCCGGGAGGTCGCCAGCCTGGTGCGGTATGCGATGCGGGTGGGCTTGATCGAGGAATAAAAAAGCCCCCCTGCCGTCTGCCGGACAGGGGGGCTGAAAATCCGGGACCGGCGGTAGAGGGGGATGCCGGCTCCGGAAGACGGGGAATCAGGCGACCGGTTTCTGTTCCACCGGCGCGGCGTCCGCCACCCGCACCTGCGGTTCGACGGCGGCCGACGATTCAATGACCCGGGCGCGGCCGGCGCGCTCCAGTTCTTCCAGCTCGGCGGCCTCACGGATGTTCTGCTGAATGATCAGCTGATCATCCACGGCCTCGAAGGCCTGGCTGGCCAGATCACCGATTTCCTGGTTGACGCGGCGGATGGCCTCGTAAACGTGGCCGATGCTCTTGTTCCACATCTCGTCGCGCTTGTCGCTGTCCACATCCAGCAAACCGTTCTTTTCCAGCACCGACAACGGCAGGTCGACAATGCGCTTGTGGATCTGCTCGATGGTGGTCGCTCCCTGATCGATGGCATCCTGCACCAGATCCTTCAGGGCTTCCAGGCGGGTCAATGTCTTGTTCATGATGGTTTCTCCGGTTCCAAAGCCGAAAGCCCCCGCAAGGGGGCCGTGAAATCAGGCCGCGATCGCCTCGCGCGATTTGCGGCGCGCCGGCTTCGACACTGGCACGACCTCGGCCAGGCGTGCAACCGCTGTTTCGGCGGAAACTTCGGCTTTCCGACCAAAGTTGGGCAGCGCGCCCTTGAAGATGCGGCCGACAACGGTAGAGAACTGCTTGGCGAAGGAGCCGGTGTTGTAGTGCTGGCCGTACTTCTCGCAGATCTCGCGCACCTTTACCGACATTTCGGCGTAACGCATGCCGGGGATGTCCGGGAACATGTGGTGCTCGATCTGGTGGCTGAGGTTGCCGCTCATGATGTGCATGATCGGGCCGCCGCTCAGGTTGCTGGAGCCGCGCAGCTGGCGCAGGTACCAGTGGCCGCGGGTTTCATTTTCCAGCACTTCCTTCGGGAACATCTCGGCGTCTTCGGTGAAGTGGCCGCAGAAAATGATGCTGAACGCCCAGACGTTGCGGATCAGGTTGGCGGTGAAGTTACCGGCAATGACCGGCAGGAACATCGGACCGGCGATCAGCGGGAAGAACACATAGTCCTTGGCGAACTGCTTGCGCATCTTGGCGAACATCGGCGGCAGTTGCTTGCGGACGTCGGCCCAGGTCTTTTCACCGGCCATGACCTTTTCCAGCTCCAGCGACTGCAGCGACAGCGTCCACTCGAAGGTCACCGCCAGGATGGCGGCCATCAGCGGGTTGGCCAGAAAACGCGGCTCCCACTTCTGTTCGGGGAAGATGCGCAGCACGCCGTAGCCGATGTCGTGGTCGACGCCGTCGACATTGGTGTAGGTGTGGTGCATGTAGTTGTGGGTGTGACGCCAGTTATCGGCGGTGCAGACGGTGTCCCACTCGTAGGTGCTGCCGCGCAGGCTGGGTTCGTTCATCCAGTCGTACTGGCCGTGCATCACGTTGTGGCCCAGCTCCATGTTCTCAACAATCTTGGACACGCCGAGGGTGGCGGTGGCGGCCAGCCAGACCGGGGGCAACCAGCCCAGGGTCATCAGCGCGGCGCGGCTGCCGATTTCGCTGTAACGCACAAAGTTGCGGATCTTGTAGATGTAGTCGGCGTCTTCCTTGCCCAGCTTCGCAATCGTTTCCTTGCGCAGCGCGTCGAGTTCCGCGCCAAA
>DASUIL010000247.1:0-3033 GCA_036273075.1 Fluviicoccus sp.
CACCGTGTTCCGCAGCAAGCACTGGGGCGGCGGCTGGATGAACCGGGAAATCCTGCGCATCTGTGAACAGGTGGAGCCGGACCTGGTGTTGTTGGGGCATGCGCAGCTGGTGAAGCCGGAAACGCTGGCCGAGATCCGCCGTCTTTACCCGAACACGGCCATTGCGCTGTGGTATGTCGACGCGTTGTTCCACTACCACAAGACCGGCTACATGAAGGCTTGGGCGCCGTATCTGGATGTGATCTTCGCCACCACCGGCGGCGAGCTGCTGCGTGATCTGGTGCCGGGGCCGACGGTGCGCGCCTACTTCCCCAATCCGGTGGAAGCCTCGGTGGAAAGCCTGCGCAATTTCGAGCGGCGTGATTTCGCCCGCGAATTCATCTTCTGCGGCTCTGTTGGCGGCGATCCCGAGCGAGAGCAGTACCTGCGCGGGCTGCAACAGGCGCTGGCGGGGATCGAGACCCGTTTTTACGGCATGCCCGGCGTTCCCACCGTCAACGGCGTCGCCTATTACCGGGCGCTGGCGGAGGCTCGGATGGGCCTGAACTATTCCCGGCTCAACGATGTCTGCCTCTACAGTTCCGACCGGGTGGCGCAGCTGACGGGGAATGGTCTGCTGACGCTGAGCCCGCGCACTCCCGGCTTCGACCTCCTGTTCCGTGAGCACGAACTGGCCTACTTCGCGACAACGGAAGAACTGATCGAAAAAGTCCGTTATTATGCCGCTCATCCCGAAGAAGCCGCGACGGTTGCGCGCGCCGGCTGGCAACGGGCCCATGAAGTCTGCGCCGCCGAGCGCGTGGCGAAGTTCATGGAAGAAACCATTTTCGGCAAGCCTTATTCCTGCGACTACGAGTGGCGGAACGAGGTTTACCGCTGACTCCGACAGGCAGTTTTATGGCAACGTGGCTTGAGCATTTCCGGCAGAACCGCGCGCGTCGCGCCGGTCGCAAGGCGGACAAGAAGGAAGAAGCGGGTTTCCTGCAGCAGTGGTTCCTGCTCTGCGGCCCGGATGCCGATCCCGCCGCGCCGCCGTCCCCGGAAAGCCTGAGGCCGCTGTATCCGCCCGCCGACCGTTTCTGGGCTGATCCCTTCCTCTGGGAAGAGCAGGGCCGCTACTACATTTTCTTTGAAGACTTTCCCTACGCCACCTGGCGCGGCCTGATCAGCGTCATCGAGGTGGATGCGCAGGGGCGTGCCATGGGTCCGGCTGTGCCGGTGATCGAGGAACCTTACCACCTGTCCTATCCCTTCCTGTTCCGCCATGACGGCCAGTTGTACATGGTGCCGGAAAAGACGGAAGTGAAGCGCGTCGATCTCTATCGTTGCGTGGAATTCCCGCACCAGTGGGAAATCGACCGTACCCTGATCAACGATCTGAAGATGGCCGACAGCACGCTGTTTGAACAAGAGGGCCGCTGGTGGCTGTTCGGTTCGGCCAAGACCGGCCGCACGCGTATTAACGAGTCCCTGTTCGCCTTCCACGCCGACAGCCCGCTGAGCACGGACTGGACGCCGCACCCCGGCAATCCGCTGGTGCGCAGTCTGGCCAACGGACGGTGTGCCGGAACAATTACTCCCGACGGACGCGGCGGCTGGTTGCGGCCGTCGCAGGATTGCGTGCGCCGCTATGGCCACGGCCTGAACATCAACCGCATCCTGACGCTGACGCCGACGACCTACCGCGAGGAAACGGTGTGGCATCGCAGCGGACCCGAGGTCAACCCCGAATGGCGCGCCATGCACCATGTCGATCGCAAGCATGGTCTGGTGGTGATGGATGCCCAGCGCCTGATTCCCCGTCCGTCGGCCGGAGAGCCCGCCTGATGTCTGAGCCGACCATTGCCGTGGTGTTGCCGCCGCGCGAGCGTTTCCGCGCCCGCGATGCCGGGGCGGTGGCGATGATCGTCCGTGATTTCACGCTGGCCAGCCGTTACCGCGACCGGATTGTGGTGGTGGGAACGGAAACAGAGCCTTTTGCCGATGTCGCTTTCTGCAGCCTGCAACCGCAAGGGGCGTGGCTGCTGGGTCAGAACCTGGCCTATGCGCGGCAGGTGGTCGCCTGGTTGAAGGCCCATCCGTCCGTCCGGCTGGTGGAAGTGCACAACCGCACCGCGCTGGCCCGCCAGATCAAGCGCACCTTGCCCGACCTGAAGGTGACGCTGCACCTGCACAACGACCCGCAAGGCATGAAGGGCGCGAAGACGGTTTCCGAGCGCACGGGGTTATTGCGGCAACTGGACGGACTTTACGCCGTCAGCGGCTATGTGCGGCAGCGACTGCTGGAAGGCGTGCCTGACGGGGGCTGCCCGGTGACGGTCATCCATAACGCACTGCCGCGCCGCCCGCGTCCGGACGGGTTGAGTCGCCAGCCGTGGTTGGTGTTTGCCGGTCGTTTCATTCCTGAAAAGGGCGTGCTGGAACTGGCGGAGGCGTTGGTGAAGGTGCTGCCGGAATTCCCGGCGTGGCGGGCGGTGTTCCTGGGCGCGGCGGGTTTCGGGCAGCAGGCGGGCGGTTCGCCCTATGAACAGAAAGTTTACGCGACGTTGGCACAGGTGGCGGATCGTATCGACCTGCGCGGCCATGTGCCGCAGGAAGAAGTGATGCGGGTGCTGGCGCAGGCCGCCATTTCCCTGACGCCGTCCACCGGCATCGACGCCTTTCCGCGTGTGCCGCTGGAGTCGATGCAGCAGGGCTGCGCGGTGATCGTCTCGGCGATGGGCGGCTTGCCGGAAATAGCCGGCGACGCCGCCGTGGTGGTGGATCCGGTTACCGGCGATACCCTGGCCGCCGCCTTGCGGCCGTTGATGGCTGACCCCGCCGCGCTGGAGCGGTTGGCGGCCGTCTGTACCGCCCGCGCCGAGCACTTCCGGGTCGAGACGTTGGTCCAGGCGCTGGACACCGCTCGCGATACCTTGCTGGAGATGTCCCGATGAGCATGTTGGCCGTGATCGGCAGTGGTCTGGCAGTGGGTGGCGGACTGGCGCTGGCCAACCGCTGGCAGTGGTGGCGCATTCCCAAGCCGGCGGAATG
>DASUIL010000248.1:0-7829 GCA_036273075.1 Fluviicoccus sp.
CGGCCTGCAGGTGTTCGGTCTCGGATTGCAGGCTGCGGCGACGCTCTTCAAAAGCCTGCACTTTCGGAATATCAAGCGTGACATTGCGAAGCGCGAGGCGCGCGGCGACTTCTTCGGGCTGGCTGCGTAACAGGCGGGGGTCAAGCATTGCTGTCTCTTGTATAACTCGTTGATGACGTCCACGCCCTTTGGCGGGGTGAACTGGAATACGGAATCGGCAATTTTGCCATTAACCTTGATCTGGCTGAAAGTAATATCGGTCTTCTGGCCCAGGGAGTCGCGCAGCTGCATGCCGGTCAGCTGGCTGCCGCTGAAGCTGACACGCAGGGTTTCGAACAGCGCATCCTTGTCCTTGGGCTTCAGCACGAAAACCTTGCGGCCCTTGACCTGCTTGTCCTTGTCCTCGCTGATGGTGAAAGACTCGGACATCTTGACGGCATCGCCAGACAGCAGCAGCGCCGGGGTATTGCCGACCTGCTTGTCCAGCAACTGACGGGTGGCCTGCTGCAATTCCGGATCATAAACCCAGACGATTTCGTCATTGGCGACAATCTGCTGGGTAAACGGCTTGTCGGTGTCCCAGCGGAAATTGCCGGGGCGGCGCACCAGCATCTTACCGCTAAGGGTCTGCAGCGGCTTGCCCTGCGGATCAAGGGTGTTCTGGGTAAACGCAGCCTGCATGCTGTTCACTTTGCTCAGCATGGCGTTGAGTTGCTTGGCCGGGCTGTCCGCAGCCAGCACGGGGCCGGCGGTGATCACCAAACCCATGAACAAAAGCGTGTTTCGCATGATGCTTCCTGTCTTAAGGTGTTTCGGGGACAGTGTTCCCTGTTTGCCGTCCCGCTTCCAGCCCCGCTCTGCCGGGGCTTGGTTTGGCTTCTGTAATTTCCCGTTCAGTCATGTTGCGGGGAAATCACCTCGCGCTGACCGTTACTTTGCATGGAGCTGACCAGCCCCGCCATTTCCATCGCCTCGATCAGCCGCGCGGCGCGGTTGTAGCCGATCTTGAATTTGCGCTGAACAAACGAGATGGAGGCGCGGCGGGTTTCAAGGACAAAGGCCACCGCTTCGTCGTACAACGGATCCTGCTCGGCGTCGGCGTCTTCATCGCCCATGCCGCCGGAAACGCCCTTGCTGACGGTGCCGTCCTCGTTGAAGTCTCCTTCCAGGATCTCGTCGATATAATCCGGCTCACCCAGCACGCGCCAGGCATCACAAACCCGGTGCACTTCATCGTCACTGACAAACGCACCATGCACGCGTTCGGGAATGTTGGTGCCCACCGGCTGGAACAGCATGTCGCCATGGCCCAGCAGCTGGTCGGCGCCCGGCTGGTCGAGAATGGTGCGCGAGTCGATCTTGCTGGACACCTGGAAGGCAATACGCGAAGGTACGTTCGCCTTGATCAGGCCGGTAATGACGTCCACCGACGGCCGCTGGGTAGCCAGGATCAGGTGGATACCGGCCGCCCGCGCCTTCTGGGCGATACGGGCAATCAGTTCCTCGGCCTTCTTGCCGGTGGTCATCATCATGTCGGCAAATTCGTCGATGACGATCACCACAAACGGCATTTTCTTCAGTTTTGGCGGCGCATCCTGCAGGCCGGAATCCTCTTTTTTCCAGATCGGATCAAGAATGTTCTCGCCACGGGCTTCCGCTTCGTCCAGCTTCTTGTTGAAACCGGCCAGATTACGCACGCCAACGGCCGCCATCAGCTTGTAGCGGCGTTCCATTTCACCCACCGACCAGCGCAGGGCGTTACCGGCATCCTTCATGTCGGTCACGACCGGCGTCAGCAGGTGCGGAATCTTGTCGTAGATCGACAGTTCCAGCATTTTCGGATCGATCAGGATCAGACGCACTTCTTCCGGTGTGGCCTTGTACAAAATACTGATCAGCATGGCGTTGACGCCGACCGACTTGCCGGAGCCGGTGGTGCCCGCCACCAGCAGGTGCGGCATGCGCGCCAGATCGGCGACGACTGGTT
The DNA here is from genome assembly GCA_036273075.1 of Fluviicoccus sp. Lineage (GTDB taxonomy): Bacteria > Pseudomonadota > Gammaproteobacteria > Pseudomonadales > Moraxellaceae > Fluviicoccus. The sequence goes on from DASUIL010000248.1 coordinate 1,988, forward strand.
TGCCGCTGATATCCTTGCCCAGAGCCAGGCTGACCGGAGATTCCTTTTCCTGATAATGCGGCGCCGACAGGATTTCAAGTAAACGAACCACTTCGCGGTTGGCATTGGGGATTTCGATGCCGACAGTAGACTTGCCGGGGATGACCTCCACCACACGTACTGAAATCATGGCCATGGAGCGCGCCAAATCCTTGGCGATATTGGTGATCTTGGCGACCTTGGTGCCGGGAGCCGGATCAATTTCGAAGCGGGTGATCACCGGGCCGGGATGGGCGTCGACCACGCGGGCATCAATGTTGAATTCCTTCAGTTTGATTTCCAGAAGGCGGGAGAGGCGTTCCAGCTGCTCGGGAGAGAATCCCGGCTTGCGGTTGACGTCAGGCTTTTCCAGCAAATCCAAGGAAGGAATTTCGTACCAGCGGCGGCGCGACGGTGAGTCATCCCGCACCGCCAGTGTTGCAACCGCAGGGGCGGCAGCGGGCATTTCGGCCTGCTTGGGTTCAATGATCGCATCTTCATTGACCAGGAAGTCCGTCACTTCCTGCGGGTTCTCGGTCATGGTGGTGACCATCTCATCGATGGCCTCCTGCTCCGCCGGACTGATGAAATCGACATCGCCATCGTCATCAATCAGCGAATCCAGAATATCCGGCTCTTCACTGGCCACGACAGCCAGCTCCGGCGTGATGTCGACCGGGCTGTCATCCAGCTCGGCTTCCAGAGCCTCGGGCTCATTGACCGCGAGCTTCTCAGTAGCCGCGGTCACAGGCGAAGCCGCTGGATCGGTCAACGCGGATTCCACGGCGCCATGCACCACCGCCTCGTCAAGGCGGGCGGCGAGATCCGCGTCACGTTCCGAAGCTTCCTCAAGCCATTGCCCGGTAACCTGCTGGATTGCTGTTTCAGTATCGGAAACTTCGCGGGTGTCGGATTCGATAGCAGCGGGCGCAACAGCAGGAACCTCTTCCGTTTCCGGCAGGTCGCGGACCATGGCATCGAGGTCAGCCATGAGCGCCTGGGCCGGGTCGTTTTCCGCCGTCAAGACAGGCAGCTCATCGGTAATGACCGGGATATCGTCGTCGGCGAAAGCCGTACTATCCGCTGCCTTGGGCTGCTCTTCGGAATTACCCGTCGAAAATCCGGCAATGACTTCGTTAAGTTCGGCCATCAACTGCGGCACTTCTTCCGGCGGCGTGGTCACCGAAAGGGTATTGTCCAACTGCTCAGCGGCGGTTGCGACATCCGCCGCAACCGCCACGGTTGCCGCCGCCGCTGCTGTGAGCACCGGCTCTACGCGCTCGCCGGAATCCAGCTGCGCCTGCACTTTCTGGTTGGTAATGTTGATCTGGAATTGCTGTTCAGACTGCGTCAGCGCCCGCTGCAATTCCGCCTTGCGCGCCTGATGCTCGTGATATTCGGAAACCTTGCGGCGGAACCCTTCCTGCACATTCAGCAACAGCGCGTACAAGGGATAACCCAGCGCTTCGAGGGCCGGCTTCCAGGGGAAACCCGAGACAATACTCAGGTTGAAGGCCAGGACGGCCATGAGCAGCACGGTCGGGCCGACCAGGCCGAAACTGCCGTACAGCCCCTGCGCCAGCTCCAGTCCGACGATTCCTCCGGCCGCGTTGATGATGTTTTCATCGGGCACATAGTCATGCAGCGCGAACAGCGTGCTGCAAGCCGCCAGGCTCAGCACGTTCGACATCATCCGTATGGGAAAATTGACCGGCACAGCCTTCGGCCGCCAGATGGCCAGTATCTCGAAGATGCAGAAGAACGGGATCAACAGGGAGGCGGACCCAAGGAAACTGTGGAAAATATCGGCCAGCCAGGCACCGGCAATTCCGGCCGTGTTGGTGACAGCCAGGGTATCGCTGCTGACCCGCGACCAACCGGGATCCAGCGGTGAATAGGTCATCAGGGCGATAAACAAATACAGTCCGATACCCAGCCACAGGGCGGACTGCACCTCGCGCACCCCCTTGTGATGGGAAGGCCCTGCGGGCAATGGCGCTGGAGCGTGGTTCAGGGGCTTCTTGTTTTCGGGTGTTCGGCTAAAAAAGGCTGTCACAGCGGAGTCCGTATCTGCATCAAGGCTGACAAAAACGGCAAGAGTATGCTACCCGCGCCGATAAAGCCAGAGGCATTAGCAAATCGTTGCAAAGCCTGACGCCGTGAGGCTTTCAGCCTTGAACCGCCCGCAACGCAGGGTGACGGATTTGACCGTTTTCGGTGGCCAGCGCCGACTGGAAAATCTTGTCCATTTTCCAGTCGCCCGTCGCCAGAAACCGCACATGCGGCAGTATGGCGCGGCTTAGCGCCTGGGCGGAAGTCCGGGGCACCGCGCCGGGCATGTTCGTCACGGCGGCAAAACCGAGGCCGTCCTCCCAATAGAGCGGCGCGCGCCAGTCCGTGGCGCGGATACCTTCGATACAGCCGCCCTGGTCAATCGCAATGTCCACCACCACCCTGCCCTTCGGCATTTTCGCCAGCAAGGCGCGGGAAACCAGTTGCGGGGCTTCCGCGCCGGGCAAGAGGACGGCCCCGATCAGCAGGTCGGTGTCGGGCAACAGCATGGCCAAGGCGCGCTCGTCATGGCGCAGGCAATTAATGATGCGATGCTGGCTGTGCAAGGCTTCCAGCGCCGCTTCCGACTGGTCGAGCACCCAGACATCCGCGCCCAGCGCCGACGCCATGACGGCGGCATGGCTGCCCGCTGTCCCTGCGCCCAGTATCACCACTTTGCCGGGCGGCGTGTTCATGACGCCGCCCAACAGCAAGCCCGCGCCGCCTTCCGGTTGCTGCAGGTAATGCATGCCTATCTGGACTGCTATGCGTCCGGCGATGGCGCTCATTGGCGCCAGCAGCGGCAGGCGGCCGCCTATGGTCAGGGTTTCAAAGGCAAAGGCGGTAACCTTCTTCTCCAGCAGTTGCCGCAGCACATCGGGGCACGCCGCCAGATGCAGGTAGCAGAACAATTGCAAGCCGGAGCGCAGCAGCGGAAATTCTTCGGGCTGGGGTTCCTTGACCTTGACGACCAGATCGCAGGCATAAACTTCTTCAAGGGATGAAACAATGCCCGCGCCCGCCGCGACAAAATCCGCATCGGCAAAACCGGCCTTGATACCGGCCCCGGTTTCGACGAGCACCTGCGCGCCATCGGCCGTCAGTTCGCGCACGGCGGCGGGCACCAGCGCTACCCGTCCTTCCAGGGCCTTGCGTTCGCGTGGAATACCGATCTTCATGGCGCACCCCTTGGTTTTTGTTTGTTGCATCCCCATCATCCGGAGACTGATGTCAGTATAATCCAATCCTTGTTCTCTTATTTTGTCTCCGGAGCTGTCTGTATGGAATCCCGTCACCTTCGCCTGCTGATCCTGGGCTCCGGCCCCGCCGGTTACACCGCCGCTGTCTATGCCGCCCGCGCCAATCTCAAGCCTGTCGTGATTACGGGCATGCAGTCCGGCGGCCAGCTGACCACGACGACGGAAGTCGACAACTGGCCCGGCGACGCCCACGGACTGACCGGCCCTGACCTGATGGTGCGCATGCAGCAGCACGCCGAGCGCTTCGGCACGGAAGTCATTTTTGACCACATCCATACCGTTGACTTCAAGCAGCGCCCTTTCGTATTGCAGGGTGACAGCGGCCATTACACGGCAGATGCCGTGATTATTGCGACCGGGGCTTCCGCCCAATACCTGGGGCTGGAGTCGGAACAGGCCTTCAGTGGTCGCGGTGTCAGTGCTTGCGCCACCTGTGACGGCTTTTTCTACCGTGGCCAGAAGGTCATGGTGGTTGGCGGCGGCAACACGGCAGTCGAAGAGGCCCTGTATCTTTCCAATATCGCCGAACACGTAACCCTGGTGCATCGCCGTGACAAGGTGAAATCAGAAAAAATCCTTCAGGATCATCTTTTTGCACGTGAAAAGGAAGGTAAAATCTCAATTGTCTGGAACCACACGCTGGATGAAGTGTTGGGTGACGACAGCGGCGTGACCGGTGTCCGGTTGAAGAGTACGATTGACGGCTCCACACAGAATCTCGACGTCGCCGGCGTGTTCATTGCCATCGGCCACAAGCCCAATACCGATATCTTTGCCGGCCAGCTGGAGATGAACAACGGCTACCTTAAGGTTCGCAGCGGAACGGAAGGCAACGCCACCGCCACCAGCATTGAGGGCGTCTTTGCCGCCGGTGATGTGGCTGACCATGTCTACCGTCAGGCGATTACCTCCGCCGGTTCCGGCTGCATGGCCGCGCTGGACGCCGAGAAGTATCTGGATAACTTGAAGTAACTTCTATAATCAATTGATTATAAAAGCGAAGCCTTCTGAAATCGAGGGCTTCGCCTCAAGGCTGGAACTCCTGATATGTCTCCGGTTCTGCTGACGCCTTCTCCCTTGGCATTCCCCCCGGTCACAGATGCTGATGAAGACGGGCTGCTGGCCATTGGCGGCGATCTGTCGCCGGCCACGCTGAAAATTGCTTATTCCGGCGGCATTTTTCCCTGGTACAACCCCGGCTGGCCTATCCTTTGGTGGTCGCCCGATCCACGCTGCGTCATTGACCCTGCTGCATTCACGCCCTCCCGTTCGTTGAAGAAGCGCCTCAAGACCGGTGCCTTTACCGTGACCGTCGACAAATGCTTCACCCAGACCATGCGCCTCTGCGCCGCACCCCGCGCTTATGCTGACTCGACCTGGATCAATGAAGACATGATCCGGGGCTATACAGAACTACACCGGCAAGGCCACGCCCATTCCGTGGAGGTCTGGAACCGTTCGGGTGAGCTGGTGGGCGGACTTTACGGCATGAATCTGGGTCGGTTGTTTTTTGGCGAATCGATGTTCAGCCGGGAGACGGACGCCTCCAAGGTTGCTTTCGCCTTCCTGATGAAACTGTGTGCTGAATGGCAATTTCCCCTGGTGGATTGCCAGTTGCCTAATGATCACCTGATGAGCCTCGGGGCGTTTACCATCCCCCGGCCGGAGTTCATGGAAGTGCTTTTGACTGAACGCTTCCGGCCTGCGCCCGACTGGCGGCCTGTGCAGGCGATGAATCACTCCACACCGTTCTGAAAGCAGGCTATGCTTCCCCAAAACAAGAAATCAGGAATACCGTGATGACGGCTTCATCAGGCATCAAGTTCTTCAGTACGCCGCCGCATGCCTGCAGCTATCTGGACGACCGGAAGGCCATTACCCTTTTTGCCGATCCTCAGGCGCCCATGAACAGTACGCTGTACGGGCAGCTTTCCCTGTACGGTTTCCGTCGCAGCGGCAATTACATCTATCGCCCGCAATGCCAGGATTGCCAGGCTTGCATTCCCGTACGCATTCCCGTTGATGTCTTCGAACCCACACGCCAGCAACGCAAGACACGGCTCCGCAATTCTGACGTGGAAATTACTTCAGTTAACGCGAACTTTATTCAAGAACATTATGATTTATATGCAAAATATATTCATATGCGTCATGCCGACGGCGACATGTTCCCGCCCTCGATTGCCCAATATGTCTCCTTCCTGTTTTCGGATTGGTGCAATACCCGTCTGGTAGAGTTCCGCCATGAGGGCCGTCTGCTGGCCGTGGCGGTTTGCGATGTGCTGCGAAACGGTCTGTCGGCGGTGTACACTTTCTATGATCCCGAGGAGGAAAAGCGCAGCTTGGGTACGCTGGCGGTGCTATGGCAAATTAATGAAGCCGCGAGGCTCGGTCTGCCTTACGTCTATCTGGGATACTGGGTCAAGGAAAGCCCGAAAATGGCTTATAAAACCCGCTTCCACCCTCTGGAAGCTTTCATGTACCAGCGCTGGCAGGAACTTCCCGCCGACGCC
>DASUIL010000249.1:0-6692 GCA_036273075.1 Fluviicoccus sp.
GGTCGCGGCGGTGGCGGCCAAGCAAGCGGTGAACCGTCAAGGCAACCTCGGCTACGCCCTGCTGATGTTCACGGGTTGGGCGGTGCTGTATCTGGTCGCCGCCAACAGTTCGCTGGGCGAATCGCTGGCGCACGCCATGAGCGAAGGCCAGATCTTCCTGGTCGGAAAAGAACAGCTGATTGTATTGCTGGCGGCGGGGCTGCCCTTCCTGATCGGGCTGCGCTGGCTGTCGCACCGCCTGCTGCGGGCGCGCTTCTTTCCGGGTTTCGAAGAGGCCAACGCGCTGCCCGGCTGGCGCTGGCATCTGGCCTTCGATCTGCTGGCGGCGCTGCTGCTGGCCTTCGGCACCGCCTCGCTGGGGTTGATGGCCAGTTTCGCGCTGGTCGTGCTGCCCGGCTGGGCGGTGTTCGTCTGGGTGAACAGCTGGCGCGCGGCGCTGGTCGCGGCCACCGGCCTGGGCGTGGTCAGCTATCTGGCCGCCTTCGCGCTGGCGCTGAAATTCGACCAGCCCTTCGCGCCGGTGCAGGTCGCGGTGCTGCTGGTTCTGGCGGCCGGATTGCGCCTCGCCCATGCGGTCACCGGGCGTTAGACGCCCATGCCCGCCGGGTTGCGTGGAGCACCCGTGAAATCCCGGTGAATTCCCCGTCCTCCGTCGGCGAAAACCTTGACCCACCCCGGCCCCGGGCATAGCCTTGCCGCCACGTCACCGCCGGAAACCCATTCATGTCCGCCGACAACTTCCTGACCGTCAGTCAGCAGCGCATCCAGGCCTGGCTGGAGCGCTTCCTGGCCGAACAGAACACCTTGTCCGCCCCGCTCAGCGCCGCCATGCGCTACGCCGTGCTCAGCGGCGGCAAGCGCGTGCGACCGACCCTGGCCTACGCGGCCTGTCTGGCGTGCGGCGGCTCCCTGGCGCAGGCGGATGCGGCGGCGGGCGCGGTCGAACTGGTGCACTGTTACTCGCTGGTCCACGACGACCTGCCCTGCATGGACGACGACGACCTGCGGCGCGGCGTGCCTACCTGCCACAAGGTCTACGGCGAGGCCACCGCCCTGCTGGCGGGCGACACCCTGCAAACCCTGGCCTTCGTCGCCCTGACATCGGGCGCGGTCCCCGACGGCGCGCTGGCGCGGCAAGTTCGCCGTCTGGCCGTCGCCAGCGCCGACATGGCGGTCGGCCAGGCGCTTGACCTGGCGGGCGAGGGGCGGCAGCTCAGCCTGCCCGAGCTGGAAACGATCCACCGTCACAAGACCGGCGCGCTGATCCGCGCCAGCGTCTATCTCGGCGCCACGGCCGCCGGTTGCAGCGATACGGCGGTGCTGGACGCCCTGGAAACCTTCGCCGACCGGCTCGGCCTGGCCTTCCAGGTGCATGACGATGTGCTGGATGTGATCGGCGACACCCGGAAACTGGGCAAGAAGGCCGGGGCCGACGCCGAGCATGAAAAGGCCACTTATCCGGCGCTGCTGGGGCTGGAAGCCGCGCAGACGCTGGCGGCGCGGCTGCATGATGAAGCGGTGGCGGCGCTGTCGCCTTTGGGCGAACGGGCAGACGCCCTGCGCGACCTGGCCGATTTTCTGGTGGATCGCGACCACTGACCGCGTTGTTCAACCAGAAGACGGGACCGTTTGAGCTATAATCACCCGACCCCTGCCGAGGATATCCCCCGACAATGTTTCACAGCATTCCCCTGACCCGTCCCCAGACGCCGCTGCTTGATCAGGCGCACACGCCCGACCTGCTGCGGCGGCTGCCCGAAACCGCCCTGCCGGCGCTGGCCCGCGAACTGCGGGAGTACCTGCTGTGGTGCACGGGGCAGACCGGCGGGCATTTCGGGGCCGGACTGGGCGTGGTGGAGCTGACCATCGCCCTGCACTACGTCTACAACACGCCCGAAGACCGGCTGGTCTGGGATGTCGGCCATCAGGCCTACCCCCACAAGATCCTCACCGGCCGCAAGGAGCAGATGGTCACCATGCGCCAGAAGGACGGCCTCGCCGCCTTCCCCCGCCGCGAGGAATCCCCGTACGACACCTTCGGCGTCGGCCACTCCTCCACCTCGATCTCGGCGGCGCTGGGCATGGCGCTGGCCGCCCGCCGCCAGCTGTCCGGCCGCAAGGTGGCGGCAGTCATCGGTGACGGCGCGATGACGGCGGGCATGGCCTTCGAGGCCCTGAACGACGCCGCGCATCACGCGGCCGACATGCTGGTGATCCTCAACGACAACGCCATGTCGATTTCCCACAATGTCGGCGGCCTGTCCAACTATCTGGCGCGCATCTGGTCCAGCAAGAGTTACATCGCCCTGCGTGAAGGCGGCAAGAAAGTGCTGGCCTCGATGCCGACCGCCTGGAATTTCGCCCGCCGCACCGAAGAAAGCATGAAGCACCTGATGGCCTCGCCCGGCGCGCTCTTTGAAGCGATCGGCTTCAATTACGTCGGACCCATCGACGGCCATAACCTGGAAGAGCTGGTCCACGTCATGCGCAACCTGCGCGAGGCGCCCGGCCCGAAGCTGCTGCATGTCTACACCACCAAGGGCAAGGGTTTCTCGCCCGCCGAGGCCGATCCCATCGGCTACCACGCCATCACCAAGATCGCCCCGGCCAGCCAGCGCGGCCAGACCCCGGCCCCGAAACTGCCGAAATACTCCGACGTCTTCGGGGAATGGCTGTGCGACATGGCCGCCGCCGACCACCGCCTGATCGGCATCACGCCCGCGATGTGCGAGGGGTCAGGCATGGTGAGCTTTGCCCGGCAGTTCCCGGACCGCTACCACGACGTCGCCATCGCCGAGCAGCACGCGGTGACCCTGGCGGCGGGCATGGCCTGCGAAGGGCTGAAGCCGGTCGTGGCGATCTACTCCACCTTCCTGCAGCGCGGCTATGACCAGCTGGTACACGATGTCGCCCTGCAGAACCTGGACGTCACCTTCGGCATTGACCGCGCCGGGCTGGTTGGCGAGGACGGCCCGACCCATGCCGGAGCCTACGACTACGCCTACATGCGCGCCATCCCCAACCTGGTCATCCTGGCGCCCGCCGACGAAAACGAATGCCGGCAGATGCTCTACACCGCCTACCAGCATCCTGGCCCCGCCGCCGTACGTTACCCGCGCGGTACCGGCCCCGGCACGCCTCTGGAAAAGGCCATGACCTGCCTGCCCTTCGCCAAGGGCGAGATTCGCCGCCAGGGCCACAGCGTCGCCATCCTGGCCTTTGGCAGCCTGCTGCAGGACGCGCTCAAGGCCGGAGACGCCCTTGACGCCACCGTCGCCAACATGCGCTGGGTGAAACCCCTGGATGAAGCGCTGGTCGCCGAACTGGCCGCCACGCACGACCTGCTGGTTACGGTCGAGGAACACGCCGTCATGGGCGGCGCCGGCAGCGCCGTCAACGAAAGTCTGGCGCAGGCGGGCATCGTTGTGCCTGTGCTCAACCTGGGCATCCCGGATGCCTTCATCGAACACGCCGCCCACCGCGACATGCTGGCCGCCTGCGGCCTGGATGCCAAGGGCATCGAGCAGGCCGTCCGCAACCGGCTGGCCGACCTGTAACCCCCGGAGAACACCATGAGCAAACAACTGATCGGCGATGAAATCGCCCGCGCCCGCAGCCACATGCAGCAACAGCCGCTGCCCGTTCCGCAGCACGACGAACTGACCCGCGCGCTGGCGGACATGGAACTGCACCTGCAATTGCACGAAGCGCCCAAGACCGAGGAATTCCTCGACACCCTCCGCGCCCTGGAAGCTCGGATTGAAGCCGACCATCCGACACTGGCGGGCGTGCTGGGCAATCTGGTGCGCATTCTGGGCAATATGGGCGTCTGACCGGCCCGAACGCCTCGACACGGGTCACGCGCGGCGGCGACATCCATCCGCCGCCGCCTGACCTTAGCCCGCCCCACCCTCCTCATCCCGCCTTTTCAGCCTATTTTGGTTAACCTGATCACACTCCGCTCGCGTGATCGGTCATTTCAGGCCCGACTGGCGCACTTCTTGCGAGTCATCCGTCGTTGCCTGCCGGCATGCTTAACGACGAGCCCGGCCCCGTTGCGCAACCCTTCCCGACTCAGGCCGACAACGACGTCGTCCGCCCCGCGCATGGAGAATGCCCATGAATGCCCGCCACCGCCTGCAAAGCCTGCTGCTGGTCCTGAGCCTGCTGCTGCCATCCCTGTCCGCCTTCGCCCTCAGCGATGCCGAAGCCGTCAACATGTCCGGCCTGCAGCGCATGCTCAGCCAGCGCACCGCCAAGACCTGGCTGATGATCGGCCAGGGCATCCGCGTAGTCGAAGCCCGCGAACAACGGGAAAAAAGCGTCGCCTTGTTCGAGAGCAACCTGCAAAACCTGAAGAGTTATGCCCCAACCCCCGAAATCAGCGAATCCTTCAACCGGGTCGAAGCCGTCTGGACCGGCTACCGCGCCCGGCTGCTGAAGACGCCGGACAAGGGTGAAGCCCTGAAACTGCTGCGGCAAAGCGACGAATTGCTGAAGCTGAGTGAAACCGCCGTGCGGCAGATCCAGGACTATACCCGCGTGTCCAACGCACGGCTGGTCAATATCTCCGGCCGTCAGCGCATGCTCAGCCAGCGCATCGCGCGGCTGTACCTGACCAAGAGCTGGGGACTGGATTACGAAGGACTGGACAGTGACTTTCAGACGGCGCTCAGGGAATACGAGACCGGCCTGCTGACGTTGCGTCAGAGTCCTCAGAATACCGCCGAGATCACCCAGGGGCTTGATCGGGTGCAAAGCCTGTGGAAGTTTTCGCGGGCGGGTTTCGAGCTTTCGAAGGAGGAACTGTATGTGCCGACAGCCATTTGCGGCACCACCGAAAAACTGCTGACGCAGATGCAGGGCATCACCAAGCTCTACGAGGTGGAAATGCAGCGGCTGGCCGCCCGCTGAGTGTCCGGGCGCCTGCCTTAAAGCAGGTGCCCCATCTTTTCCTGCTTGGTATCAAGGTACTGGTCGTTGTGCGGATTTCGGCCGGTCATCAGCGGCACGCGCTCGACCACCTCGATGCCGTGCTTCTGCAGGGCGTCGACCTTGAGCGGATTGTTGGTCATCAGCCGGACGCGACTGACGCCGAGATGGCGCAGCATGTCCTCGCACATCGAGTATTCGCGCAGGTCAGGGGCAAAGCCCAGCTGTTCGTTGGCTTCCACAGTATCGGCACCCTGATCCTGCAACTGGTAGGCGCGCACCTTGTTGACCAGGCCGATGCCACGCCCTTCCTGACGCAGGTAGAGGATGACGCCGCGACCCTCGGCCGCGACTTTCTGCATGGCGGCTTCGAGTTGCGGGCCGCAATCGCAGCGCAATGAGCCGAAGCCATCACCGGTCAGGCATTCCGAGTGCACCCGCATCAACACCGGCTGTCCATTGCCGACCTCGCCCATGCTCAGGGCCACATGCTCCTGGCCGGTCTGCGGTTCTTCGAAGGCATGGATGGTGAACAGCCCGTGACGGGTGGGCAATCGGGAGGAAGCGATAAAATCGACGGACACGCGCTGGATCTCGCTGGGGAACCGAAGGTGGGCGATTGTAGCAAGCAGAGGCGGCTTTGGGGAAATCCCGATGCGCTACCGCTTGGTCAGTTTCAGCCGGTTGTCCTCGTGCTCCATCTTCAATCGCCCCAGAAAAGACATGCCCAGCAGGATCGGCGCACTGTCATCAACATCCCGCACCGTCGCTTCAACGGCGTCCACCACCACGCCTCCGACCTTCACCTTGGGCAGGATCACGATCCAGCACATCACCGTGCCGTTGGCGGTTTGGCTCATGCAGCGTTTGCCGGTGGTGCGGTAATCGAGTCCGATGCGCCTGGCCTGACCGCGGGTCATCGAAACATTGTTGGCCCCGGTATCCACCAGGAATTCGACCGTGCGGCCATTGATCATGCCGGTGGTCATGAACTGGCCGGCGGCGTTGGCGCTGATTTCCACCGAGGCGGAGGACTCGCCATCGCTGCGCACCCCGCCGCGGTCCTGTCCCAGCGTCAGGCGCTCCTCGCGGTTGCCGATGCGCAACCGGGCCTCACTCGCGCTGACCCCGACCAGCGTCATGTCATCGATGGTCTCACCCAGCCGCAACAGCCAGGTTTCGCCATCCACCTTGAGAATGGCGCGGTCGGCCATCAACCCCACCACCACGATATCGCGGGCCTGCGCCAGCCCCGCCGCCAGCAGCAGCGCGCTCAGAACAGCCAGTGATTGTCGGCGAGCAGCCATACCAGTCCCCCCGCGGCCATGCCGGCCAGCACATCATCTATCATGATGCCCAGACCGCCGTCCAGATGCTTGTCGCACCAGGAGATCGGCCAAGGCTTGGCAATATCGAATATCCGGAACAGCACAAAACCGACCAGCACATTCAGCACGGTCGCCAGATCCCAGGCCGCGCCGCCCAGCAGTGGCAGCAAGGCCAGCCACTGCCCGACGAACTCATCCCAGACAATGCCGGAATGGTCATGTACCTTCAGGATTTCCGCCGCGCGGCCGCACAGCCAGACGCCGAAAATCCCGGCAATAGCGATCAGGGCGACGCTGCCCCACAGGCCCAGCGCCGCCAGCACCGGAAAGAACAGCAGCGCCAGCGCCGACCCGGCGGTGCCGGGAGCCTTGGGCGACAGGCCGGAACCCAGGCCGAAGGCCAGGAAGATCACCGGATTGCGAATCGGATAG
>DASUIL010000250.1:0-6818 GCA_036273075.1 Fluviicoccus sp.
GATGTGGTGGCGCCAGCGCGAGGATCTGGTGCGCACCCTCAGCCTGACCGATCCGCTGACCGGCATCGCCAACCGCCGCCATGTGCTGGACCTGCTGGAGAAGGAGGTGGCGCGCACCGTCCGCCACGGGCCGCCGCTGGCCGTGGCGGTCCTCGATCTCGATCATTTCAAGCGCATCAACGACACCTGGGGACACCCGGCCGGGGATGCGGTGCTGCAGGCCGCCGCCCGCGAGCTGTGCGCCTGCGTCCGCCGCAACGACACGGTGGGCCGTTTCGGCGGCGAGGAATTCATGCTGCTGTTGCCTGATACCCCGCTGGACGGCGCGAAGGCGCTGGCGGAACGCTGCCGCGCCCGGCTGGAGGCGCTGGATATCCGCGCCGAGAACGGCGAACGCATTCCGGTGACCGGCAGTTTCGGGCTGGTCAGCAATGAACAGGACCTGTCGGCGGATGCCGAGATGTTGGTGAAAGCGGCGGACGCGGCCCTGTACCGCGCGAAGGCGGGTGGGCGGAACCGGGTGGAGGCGGTGGCGCTGCCGCCCGGTCTGTGACGGCAGGCTTTCGCCCCCTTACCGCCGCTTATTGCGGCGGCAACGGGCTGAGACAGCGGCTGCGGCTGACCGACTGTTCCGGGTGATCCGGCACGGTATGGGTCAGGGAAAAGCTGAAAGCGCCGGTCGGCACGGCGCGGTGCACGGTCAGGACGCTATTGCCGTCCGGCGTCTGGTAGCGGGCGCTGCCCAGCAGACGAGGGTTGATTGTGCCGCCCAGCAGCAGGCTGGAAACGTTTTCGTTCGGCTGCAGGCCCGCGTCATCGCGATCGCGCTGGATTTCGGATGCATCGGTCAGGCCGGCCAGCGGCAGTTCCAGGGCATCCGCCTTCAATACGCCGCCAATCACCGAAACCGGGGAAGCCGTCCCGCCGTCCACGCTGCGACAGCTGTATTCGCCATCCGGTAACCATTCCTGCAGCCGCTTTTCGGTGATGATCCGCGCCCGGTCGGGGAAGGCCGGGAAGCCGGAGCATTGCCACTCCTGATCTTCGCTGAGGACCGAGCCGTTGCCGTAGCGGCGGACCACACCGTTGCCGTTGCCGTAAAAGACCACTTCCGAGACCCGGGTGGGAATGACCTGGACAGCCGGCGGGCATTCTCCCGGCAACAGGGACAGGCTGAGGCCGGCACGGGCGGCCGTGATGTAGCAGGCGCTGAACAGGGATTTGCGGCCGAAAGCGGCAACCGGCGGTGTGGCCGGGGGCAGCAACCGTTCCTTGCGGCGGCCCAGCAGCCAATTCTCCGGACTCTCGCCGATCTGTTTCCACTCCAGCAGTGCGTTGCGTCCGCCAAAGGCCATGCTGCCCCAGCCGCCGGTCAGCAGCCAGCCGCCGCCCTTGCCGATGGACAGGTGCGCGTTCGGTTCGCCGGTGTCATGGGGATCCGGGCCGCAGTGCAAGGGATATTCTCCCTGCATGCTGCGCGCCAGCCAGCGCGCCGTCGGGGTAAAGCCGTTTTCAGCAAAGTCACGTACCCGCTGTGTCAGGGAAATGCGCAGGTTTTCGGCACCGCCACCGCCGGTGACGTAGAAGGCATCGTCAATGTCGGTGGTCGCCTGCTTGCCGTTCAGCTGGCCGTCGCTGAAGTCATCGGCCAGCTTGCGCATCATGTCCAGCAGGGGATCACAGTCGGCGCCCGCCGCGCAATCCGGGTGCTGCGAGGCGGCATAGTCGGCCAGCGCCGCCAGCAGGTAGGCATGCTTGCCCGCCGGAGTTTCGGCATCGGGGCGGTCGTCCGGGGAGCCGACCAGCGTGACCGGCGCGGTAATGTCGGTGACATTGTTGCCTCCCAGCGCCAGGGCGGTTTCTTCATTGGCCTGGCGGATCAGCGCGGCGGTCAGCGGCTTGCCGGCTCCCGCCAGGGCGCGGGCGCGCTCGTGGGCGATGGTGGTCAGGGCGGTGACGGTCACCCGGCGGGATCCGTCAGCCACGGCGGCGCTGAGCACCGCTCCGGCGGGAAACGGCCGGTCTGCCCCCAGCGCCTCATCGAAATAGGTCGCTCCCGCCTTGCCGAAGACCTTGACCGAGAAGCCGTCCGGCAACGGCTTGAAGGGATCGAGTGTGATCCGGCCCCCGCTGTCCAGTACGCCCTGACCGATTTCGGTGCCGGCAGCGTCATACAGGCGCACGTCCGCGCCGACAATGCGGCCCAGTGACGGGGTAATGGTAATGGCGGTGGATGGCGTGTCGTCCTGCCCGCCGCCGCACCCGCCCAAAGCGAGCGATCCCGCGAGCAGCGCGGTCAGGGTGATTTTCCTGTGCAACATGGTTTCTTCCCTAAAACGGAGGAACAATGACCCGGATTTTATCACGCAGGTTTTGCGGGAATAATGGCGTCTGTCGGCCCGGATCAGGCCTCCAGCGCCTGCTCCTGCGGCGTCGCCGCGAACACCCGGTACTGGTGGCGGCCGTGTTCCTTGGCCTGGTAGAGGGCCGCATCGGCCTGACGCAGCAGCTCCGCCAAGGGTTGTCCCGGCGTTGGCGTGGCGGTTGCGACGCCGATGCTGACCGTGACATGCGGCGCCACCGACGAGGCCGCGTGCAGGATACGACAGCCGTCCACCGCCGCCAGGACGCGCTCCGCCACTTCCACCGCCCCTTGCAGCGGCGTATCGGGCAGCAGCACCACGAATTCCTCGCCGCCGTAACGCGCCGCCAGATCGGCGGGACGCAGCATGGCGTCATGCACGGCGCGGGCCACGGCCTGCAGGCAGTGGTCGCCGCCCTCGTGGCCGTAGGTGTCGTTGTAGCGTTTGAAGAAATCCACATCCAGCAGCAGCAGCGACAGCGGCTGTCCTTGCCGCAAGGCAATTTCCCACTCCCGTTCCGAGGCGATGTCGAAGCTGCGGCGGTTGGGAATGCCGGTCAGCGCGTCCTGATGGGCGATGCGGTCCAGCTGCCGGTTCAGGCGGATCAGCTCGTCCGACTGGTAGTTCACCAGGATTTCCTGCAGGAAGGCGAAGCGCTCCTGCCGTTCGGCAATGCCCGCCAGCGCCGCCACCACCGCCCCGAAAATGCCGTAGTAGTAACCGAAGGCCAGCAGGTCCAGCGGCAGCCCGATCAGCGCGCCCAGCAGCGGCGCGGCCACCCCGGCGCTCATGTACAGCGCCAGCAGCACCTTGAAGGTGAAGCGCAGCCCCAGCGCGATCAGCAGCATGCAGATCAGCAGGTTCAGCACGGAATACAGGAAATAGTCGTTACCGGCGGACATCTGGATATGCAGCTGGATGGCGGTCAGCTGGAACAGCGCCACCGGAAACATCACCCGGTGGAAACGGCGGCGCACGAAGGGAATGCGGTGCCCGAAGATGATGAACAGGATGGTGAGTCCCAGCGGCAGTTCCACCAGTTTCAGCTGCAGGTAATCCTGCGCGCTGAAGATGGCCGGGAAATAGACCCAGGCGACGCTGATGATCACCAGGAACATGAACAGCAGCGGCCCTTGCCCGGTCTGGATGTAGAACCGGCTGGAATCGACCCGCGTTTCCAGGAAGTCCGCTTCCAGATGCCGGGGGAAGTGGCAGAACAGCGGCCGCGCAGCCAGCGTCTGGCGGATGTAGTCGAGGTCGTCGGCCCGCTCGGCGGGGGGCGTGGTCATGGGCGCGGAAATCCGTCGGTTGTGATTATTGTTCTGCCAAGCATAGCAACAGCCGCGCGCATTTTTTCCGGAATTTGTCACCGGCCGTGATCATTTCGCGCCGCCTTTTTCCCGCTTGTGTCGCCAGAACGCAATTAATTGCTTTCATTGTCGGACAACCAGACCAAATCCTCTTGAAAGCCTTTGGCCGCAGGCCTAATTTCGGGGCAACGGCCCCTGCCGTTTTAGTCCCGAAGACCCTCCTGACCCATAAGCACAATAACTCCCCGATGCATGTTCATCCCGGCGCTGCCGGTGCTGACATATGACTGACAGATAGTCGTGACAGATTACGGGGAGGACAGGTTGACCGATGAATCGAGGTGAATGACATGAACAGCTTCAAGCGAATGGCGGGATGGATGGTGTTGCTGGCGGCCTGTCAGGGCGGCCTGGCGCAGGCGGTGGAAGTGAAGCCGAAGGCGGCGGCGACGACGGCCGATCCGGTCGCGGCGGCCGTGGTGCATCCCGAGGGCGAATGGCGGCCGGTGAAGACCGACACCAAGCGCAACATCCGCACCTGGGCGCGGCTGGAGGATGACAAGCCCTGGCGCTCGTTCAAGGTGGAAGCCTTGCTGAACACCAGCCTGCCCGCGCTGGAACAGGTGTTTTCCAGCTTCGACACCTACCACGAGTGGTACTGGCAGGTGACGGAAGCGAAGCTGCTGAAGGCGGTATCGCCGACCGAGTTCTACCTGTACATGGTGCAGAACGAGCCGGTCAGCCTGCCGGACCGCGACGTGATCCTGCATGTGACCGTGGAGCCGCGCACTGCGACCCGGCCGGTGGCGCGCATCCGCATGGTGGCCGAACCGGATTACCTGCCGCTGCGGCCGCCGCTGGTGCGGATGAAGGCCGAGGAGCTGACCATCACCCTGACGCCGCAGGCCGAGGGCGTGCTGTTGCAGGCGGAGGGCTTCACCCTGCCGGGCACGCAAGTGCCGGTGTGGGCGTCGAACTTCGTGCAGCGCACCGCGCCGTTCACCATGGCGGTGGGGCTGGAGCGCAAGGTGCGCTCGCTGGCGGCCAAGGGCATGGAGCCGTCGCTGTACCGGCTGTCGCTGGCGCAGTAAGCGGGCTCAGCCCGGCACCCGCCCCCGCACGGCGTGGGCGCGGGCGCTGCAGGTGATGCCGCCGTCCGCATCGACCGGCAGGCGGGCGCGCACGAATTCGCGCATGGCTTCGACATCCGCCGGAGCCATCTTCGCCAACGCCGGTGCCAGTGACGGCCCCAGCAGCGCCGTTTCCCAGAAATCGTCAAAGCCGTTGTAGCGGCGCTGCACGGTGATGACGGCGGTTTCCACCCCGGTCAGCCCCGCGCCGGTCCAGACTGCCTGTAAGGCGTCCAGCGCGGCGACGGCCGCTTGCGGCGGAGACAGCGGTGTCTTGCCCTGCGCGCGCAGCGCGTCCTGCAGCACGGCATAGGGAAAGCCGCCGCCGGGCAGGTCCCAGGCATAGGCGGAAACGCTGCCGCCGGGCCGGGTGACGCGCGCCATTTCCGCCACACCCCGGGCCGGGTCAGGCACGAAGAAGATCACCAGCGCCATGACGGCGGCATCGAAGCTGACATCGGCGTAGGGCAGGTCCATGGCGTCGCCGGTGCGGAAGTCCGCCAGCCGGGTGCTCGGGCGCGCCTTGGCGAAACGGATCTGTTCCGGTGAGGGATCGATGCCGTCCAGCGACAGCGGCTCCGTGCGCTGCGCCAGCATTTCGCTGAACGCGCCGTTGCCGCAGCCCACATCCAGCCAGCGCAGCCGGGGCGCGGGCGCCAGCCAGTCAAGGAACTGCGCCCCGGCCAGCCGGCTCCAGACGCCCATGAAGCGCTCGTAGGCGGCGCCGTCGTCAAAACGGATGGCGGGTTCGGTCATGTCGGTCTCCGGGCGGATCGGGGGAAGTTCTCCACTGTAGTTGACTTGTGTTCCCGCCGCCACTTCTTCACCATCGGGCAACGCTTCCCGTGCAGGTGCCCGCCATGTCCCCGCTGTTCGTCTTCAGCTATCACAACCCGACACAGATCCACTTCGGCCCCGACAGCTTCGCCGCGCTGGCGACGCTGATCCCGCCCGAGGCGCGCGTGCTGCTGTTGTACGGCGGCGGCTCGATCAAGGCCAACGGGGTTTATGCGCAGGTGACGCAGGCGCTGGCGGCGCACCATGTGGTGGAATTCGGCGGCGTGGAACCGAACCCGACGCTGGAAACCTTGACCCGCGCCGTGGCCGTGGTGCGGGAACAGGGGCTGGATTTCATCCTGGGCGTGGGCGGCGGTTCGGTCAGTGACGGGGCGAAATTCGTGGCGGCGGCGGCGCTTTATGACGGCGACGGCTGGGACATCGTTTGCGGCCGTCATGCCGTGACGGAAGCCCTGCCGGTGGGCGTGGTGCTGACGCTGCCCGCCACCGGCTCCGAATCCAACGCCGCCGCCGTGGTCACTCGCGCCGCCACCCGCGAGAAGCGGGTTTTCTACGCACAACCAACGCGGCCGCGTTTCGCCATCCTCAATCCCCGCGTCATGGCCAGCCTGCCCGACCGCCAGCTGGCCAACGGGCTGGTGGACGCCTTCGTGCATGTCTGCGAGCAGTACCTGACGTACCCGGTCGGGGCGCTGGTGCAGGACGGTTACGCCGAGGCGGTGATGCGCGCCCTGAAGATGCTGGCCGACAGCTTCGAGCGGCGGCGCGAGCCGGACTGGGGGCAGAACCTGATGTGGGCGGCGAACCAGGCGCTGTGCGGCATCATTGGCGTGGGCGTGCCGCAGGATTGGGCCACGCACCGGCTGGCGGTGCAGCTGACGGCGTTGTACGACATTGATCACGGGCGGACGTTGTCGATCATTCAGCCCTTTGTGCTGTGGGAAGGCATCGAGGCGCGGCGGGCGAAGCTGGAACAGATGGGGCGGCAGGTGTTCGGGCTGGTGCAGCCGTCGGCGGAGGCGGTGATTGCGGCGATTGAGGCGATGTACCGGGGACTGGGCATGCCGCTGCATTTGCGCGAGGCCGGGGTGAGCGAGGCGGATGCGGCCGGGCGGGTGCTGGCGTTGGCGCGGGCGCAGGGGCATGTCCCGTTCAAGGGGGCGATGCCTTTGGGGGAGGGGCAGGTGGAGAGGGGTATAAGGGGGGCGTGTGGGGGG
>DASUIL010000251.1:0-15287 GCA_036273075.1 Fluviicoccus sp.
TCTGGAATACCGGATCCTGTACACCAATCAGTCGCAGGGAGTGGTCAGGGATGTGGTGATTACGGATGACACGCCTGCGTTTACGGTATTCCGTAGTGCGTCATGCAGGACAACGCCCCCGTCGGTAACCTGCCAGGCGCCGTCGTCTGGGGCGGGCACGGCTCCCGCGTCGGGCGGCACCGGCAATATCCGCTGGATCTTCGGTAATAACCCGGTGGGTCTGGCCGGTGGGGAGGGCGGTGAGGTGCGATTCTGCGTCCAGGTCGAGCAATAGCCGCCGATCGGCGGTAAACGGGGGCGGCAAGCGTAACAACTTGTCGCCCCTCGTTTTTTCAGCGCTGGCCATCGGCCGGGCCTGTCGCTACACTTCAGCACCAATGATGCGGCAGACGCGCCGTTCGCCCCTTCCTGAACAGCCAGACCCATGACGACCACGACCCTGACCGACTTTAGCGAAGCACGCCCGCTGGCCGATTTCACCGAGCAGGCCTATCTCAATTATTCCATGTACGTGATCATGGACCGCGCACTGCCGTTCATCGGCGACGGCCTCAAGCCCGTGCAGCGCCGCATTATTTACGCCATGAGCGAACTGGGCCTGAAAAACTCCGCCAAGCACAAGAAGTCCGCCCGCACGGTCGGCGATGTGCTCGGTAAATACCATCCGCACGGCGACTCCGCCTGTTACGAGGCGATGGTGCTGATGGCGCAGCCGTTCAGTTACCGCTACACCCTGGTTGACGGTCAGGGCAACTGGGGTTCGCCGGATGATCCCAAGTCCTTCGCGGCCATGCGCTATACCGAAGCCCGGCTGTCGCCCTATGCCGATGTCCTGCTGGGCGAGCTGGGGCAGGGGACCGTGGACTGGGGGCCGAACTTTGACGGTACGATGGAAGAGCCGCTGACCCTGCCGTCGCGATTGCCTAACCTGTTGCTGAACGGCACGACCGGCATTGCCGTGGGCATGGCGACGGATGTGCCGCCGCACAACCTGCGTGAGGTGGCGAAAGCGTGTATCGCCCTGATCCGCGAACCCGGCCTGACCCTGTCCGAGCTGATGGAGTTCGTGCCCGGCCCGGACTATCCGACCCGCGCCGAAATCATCACCCCGCGCAGCGAGCTGATGAACCTCTACGCGACCGGGCGCGGCAGCCTGAAGATGCGGGCAGTCTATGAGATGGAAGATGGCGACATCGTCATTACGGCCCTGCCGCACCAAGTATCCGGCGCGAAGGTGTTGACGCAGATCGCCGACCAGATGAACGCCAAGAAGCTGCCGCTGGTGGCGGACCTCCGTGATGAATCCGATCATGAGAACCCGACGCGCCTGGTGATCGTACCCCGCTCCAACCGGGTGGATGTCGAGCAGTTGATGGGGCATCTGTTTGCCACGACCGACCTGGAATACAGCTATCGCGCCAATTTCAATGTCATCGGCCTCGATGGCCGCCCCCAGGTCAAGGATCTCCGCGCCCTGCTCAGCGAATGGCTGGTTTTCCGCCGCGCGACGGTGCGCCGCCGCCTCCAGCACCGCCTCGACAAAGTGTTGGCGCGTCTGCATATCCTGGGCGGCTTGCTGATTGCCTACCTCAACATTGATGAGGTGATCGCCATCATCCGCTATGAGGATCATCCCAAGGCGGAGTTGATGCGGCGTTTCGGTCTCAGTGATCCGCAGGCCGAAGCCATTCTTGAGTTGAAGCTGCGTCATCTGGCCAAGCTGGAAGAAATCGAGATCCGGCGCGAACAGGATGAGCTGGAAAAGGAGCGGCAGTCGCTGGAGGCCATTCTCGGGTCCGAGGAGGCCATGAGCGACCTGCTGGTCAGTGAAATCGAGGCCGACATGGCCAAGCACGGCGATGAGCGGCGTTCACCCCTGATGGAGCGTGGCGAGGCCCAGGCCCTGAAGGAGTCCGACCTGACCCCGGCGGAACCAGTCACCGTGGTGTTGTCCGAAAAGGGCTGGGTGCGGGCGGCCAAGGGCCATGATGTGGCCGCCGAGTCGCTCAGCTACAAGGCGGGCGACGCCTATCTGGCGCGCGCCCAGGGTCGCAGCAACCAGCCGGTCTATTTCCTCGATACCAGCGGTCGCAGTTACTCCCTGCCTGCCAATAGCCTGCCCTCAGCGCGCGGGCAGGGCGAGCCGCTCACCACCCGCCTGAACCCGCCCCCTGGCGCATCGTTCACCCAGGTGCTGATGGGCGAGCCGGCCCAGTCCATCATCCTGGCTACTGACATCAGTTACGGTTTTCTTTCGACCCTGGGCGATCTGGAGGCGGGGAACAAGAACGGCAAGGCCGTGGTGACAGTAGCGGAGGGCGCGCGCGTCATGCCCGTGCTCTTTGTGCAGAATCCGCAGGAGGACTGGCTGGTCGTACTCAGTTCCGAGGGCCGCCTGTTGATGTTCCCGGTCAAGGACTTGCCGGTGCTGAGCAAGGGCAAGGGCAACAAGCTGCTGGGACTGGATGCGGGTGAAAGCCTCAAGGCCATGGCGGTTTGCCGCACCGGCGACAAGCTGGTGGTTCATACCAGCAACCGTCATCTGACCCTGAAATGGACGGATCTGGAGCATTACCGGGGTGAGCGCGGCCGGCGCGGCGCGAAGCTGCCGCGTGGCTTCCAGCGCGTGGAGTCCTTGTCAATCGGCGAGTGACTACCCGCTTTCCCGACATGCCTCGTTGCAACTTCCGCCGCCTTTTGATTGAGCGGCGGAAGGACGGCGTCTAGTCTGGATCTGACGACAATAAAAAACACTCCCGGATGAGGGACCTGAATCATGACTGCCGCCCCATTGCTGGCGGGCTGCACGCTGGAAGATCTTTCCCATCGCAGCTTTGCCGAACTTGAAGCCCTGTATCTGGGCGCTCCCGAACCTGTCTCTTTATTGATGCTGAACGGCACGCCGCGTGGTCGCATGCTGGCCGTGCGTTATCTCGATAACGGTTTGCCGCATGGCTTCATTGCAGCCATTGCCCGTCTCGGGGTATTCCCCTGGGAGGGGAAAAGTTTTGACGCCGCGACGACACATGCCGGACAAGGTTCGAACCGGATCAAGCTGTTCAAGCCGACCCTCAACCTGTTCACCTTTTTCTCGCGCATTGACGCATCCGCGATTGATGGTCGCCCTTGCATCCTGCTGGATTATGACCAGCCCGGGAATCCCTGGGTGGTAAGGCGCATTCGGGATGAGTTGCGGGAAGTGGCGCCGGGCCTGTTCCTGGGCCCGGCGATGGTGAAATTGCGCAGCGGTCAGGCGGAAACCATCTTGTGGTTCGGAATTGATAATACGGGAAACTGACTCAGGCGGCTGCCGTTTCACCGGCGGCCGGTTTCTTGCGCTCCAGAATCTGCTGCTTCTGTTCCTGGATTCGGCTCTCATCAGCTTCTGACAACGACACAACCTTCCACGGATACACTTCCGGTTCCGGTTTTTCCTCCGGTTGGGCATCGCCTTCCGGGGCGGCCTCGGTCGAGGTGGCCTTGGGCTCATCGGAGCTTTCCTTGTCTTCTTCGCCTTGGGCATCAGTGTCTGTGACCGTCTCCGTTGCCGTCGCATCTTCCCCGGCAGGTTCGGGAGGAGGGGGGGCCAGTGACTCCAGCTGAAGCGAGGACTGAAGCGCATCCAGACCGCGCAAGACCGCCGGCAGCAGCAGCGATTGCGCAGTACCCCGGCGAGCCAGTTGCATCAACTCATCCAGCACAACGCCCTCCTCACGCTCTGCAAGCGGCATGATTGCGGCCTTGACCGGCAGCGCAAACAGTTTGGCATTACGCCGCTGCTGGTAGGCGGTATCGGCAAGTTTCAGGAACAGGCGGCCGCAGGACAGCGCCCGTTGCAGGCAGTCGGCCTCATCGTCGCCGTCAAAGCGCACGGTGGCGCCTTCCGGGCCGAAAGTATGCAGCACCTTGCCCCGATAAAGGCGGGCGGAGCGCGCAAGCAGCTTTTCCAGGATAACCAGCATCTGGTCGGCGGTGCTGGCGTTGACGCGCTGCAGCAGACTCTTGCTGTCTTCCAGCGCCACTTGCAGGAACACCGAGGCTGCCGGAGGCAACTCGATCACCACCTCCGGTGCGGGCGCTTCGACCGCGCCGCGACGCCGCAACGGCGGCAAGGGTTGCAGGATCGGGACGCGCAGGCTCCGGAAACGTTCCGGCCAGATCAGCCAGGAACCGAAAAGCACGTGCAGCAGCAGCGAGGTCAGCATCTGCCAGCCGCTGTTGCGCAGGATTTCCCCGCGGGGTGACCCGGCCAGCGTTACTTCCACAGACCCCAGAGCCTTGTCTTCCAATGTTACGGGGGCTTGAAAAGCCTGGCCTGACAGGGTGGGGGCGTTGCCGCCGGTTGCCAGCGCCTGCGCGTCAGCGCCAACGATTTTCAGGTTGAGTACGCCGGGCGTCTTGCCAAACCGGTCCGCCATCAGTCCAAGTCCCACAGAGTCCTTGTTCATCAACAGCGGCGCGGCGTTGCTGGCCAGTTGGGCGGCGAGCAGTTCGCCTACCGGTTGCCTGGCGCGGTCGGCTTCGCTTTTGGCGCTGCTGACCAGCAAGGTGGCGTGCACAAGGAAACTCACCGCAAGCACGATGACAAGACTGCGTGACTGGATCAATTGGACCCCCTCGCCGAATGGAAGACAGTAAAGGCAAAAAACAAATTATAATCGAGCGCTTGTTGCCGGGAGCATAGCCGATTGTCAGGCAATTCACTATCATCCCCGGCCAATTCGCCGGTTAATTGCGGGACTTTATGCGCGAAATCATTCTGATGTCATTTGCCGGGCCGGACCGCCCGAGCCTGAGCGCCAGCCTGATGCAGGTGCTGGCGAGCCACTCCGTCAATATCCTGGATGTCGGGCAGGCGGTGATTCACGACCAGCTGTCGCTGGGCGTGGTGGTTGAGTCCCCTTCGCCCATGGAATCCGCCCTGTTGATGAAGGCCGTGCTGTTCCGGGCGCATGATCTGGGCTTGCAAGTTCGGTTTACCCCGATCACCAACGACAGCTATCACCAGTGGGTGGGCGGTCAGGGCAAGTCCCGGTACATCGTGACGCTGCTGGCGCGCAAGATTACCGCCGAGCATCTGGCCGAGGTTTCCCGGATCGTTGCGGAAAATGGGCTGAACATTGACGGCCTGGCGCGTCTTTCCGGCCGGGTGATGCTGGAAGGCGAGAACAATGGCCCCGGCAAGGCTTGCGTCGAATTCTCCGTGCGCGGCGAACCGGCCAACATCAACCAGATGCGCGCGGATTTCCTGCGACTCGCGAATGAACTGAGTGTCGACATCGCCTTCCAGCGCGATGACGCCTACCGCCGCAACCGCCGCATAGTCTGCTTCGACATGGATTCCACGCTGATTGAGCACGAGGTGATCGATGAGCTGGCGAAGGCGGCGGGCGTAGGTGAGCAGGTGGCCGCCATTACCGAACGCGCCATGCAGGGTGAACTCGATTTCAAGCAGAGCTTCGAGGCGCGCGTGGCCTTGTTGCAGGGGTTGAACGCCAGCGTGTTGGCGGATATCGCCGCCCGGCTGAAGCTGAGCGAGGGAGCCGAACATCTGGTCCGAACCCTCAAGGCACTGGGATATAAAACGGCCATCCTTTCCGGTGGCTTCACCTATTTCGGACAGTATCTGCAAAACCGGCTGGGTATTGATTACGTGTATGCGAACGATCTGGAGATTGTCGACGGCCGGGTTACCGGGCGTGTGGTCGGGCAGGTAGTGGACGGTCAGCGCAAGGCCGAGTTACTGCGTGAAATTGCCGCGCGTGAAGGCGTGCGCCTGGAACAGGTGATTGCCGTCGGCGATGGCGCCAATGACTTGCCCATGCTGTCGATCGCCGGTTTGGGGATTGCTTTCCGCGCCAAGCCGCTGGTGCGGCAGAACGCCCGCCAGGCAATTTCCACGCTGGGGCTGGACGGTATCCTTTATCTGCTCGGGGTCAGGGACCGCGACCTTGAGCCGGGGCGTCAGGCCTGACTCAGCGACGGCTCCCGGCGTCTTCCGGCGCGGCGGGGGCCAGTTCGGCGATGATCTCCCGCCGCTCATCCAGCAGCAGCAGGTTGCGGTTCCATTTGGCGTACATGCCATAGCGGGTCCGGGACAATACATCCAGTACCCGCTTCTCCTGTTCATCCAGATTCGCGCAAAACCGTCTTGAAATCCCGGCACCGGTAAACTGCAGGCGCGTATCCTCCCGCTGATAGCTGCCGAAGATACCGTTGCAGCCGGTGTTCCCCGACATCTGGCCATCCTGGAGGTCCAGTCTGGCGACGGGGCCCTTGGCCGAAGGCTGAACGACCAGGTCACCCAGCCTGAGGAAAGTCCAAGAGGATCGGTCAACCTCAGCCGGCAGGTGCGTGTAAACCTCAATCCGTGCGGAAACCGTCGGGGTCGTCGGGACGATCAGACGTTCCTTGGGGGCCTCCGCCACCGGAGTTGCAGCGCACCCAGCCAGTAAAGGCGGCAATATCAGCAGGGCCGGGCGGAAAAAAGGCATGTGTATCCTCCGGGGCGATTATGCCTTGGCGGCTTGCGCGGCATAGGAACGGTAGGCTGCGGCCACGGCGGCGCCCTTCTCCGGTCGCAGTCCCTGAGCGGTCAGCACGGACTCCAGGGCAGTCAGACAGGCAATGACGTTCTCGACCCGGCTGGAATAGCCCATCAGGCCGATCCGCCAGATTTTGCCGGCCAATGCTCCCAGCCCGGCCCCGATTTCAATGCCGTGTTGTTGCAGCAAGGCCCCGCGCACCAGTTTGTCGTCCAGTCCGCCCGGAATATGGATGGAGTTCAGTTGCGGCAGGCGGGCGCCTTCGGCAACGACAAATTCGATCCCCAGTTCTGCCAACCCGGCCTTGAGCGCCTGATGATTGCCCGCATGGCGGGCCCAGGCATTTTCCAGTCCTTCCTGCTGCAGCACCAGCAAGGCCTCGTGCAAGGCATACAAGCTATTGGTCGGCGCAGTGTGATGATAAGTGCGGGTGGTTTCCCCCCAGTAGCCCAGCAACAGGTTCAGGTCCAGAAACCAGCTCTGGCATTTGCTGTTGCGGGCCTTGACGGTTTCAACCGCGCGTTCGCTGAAAGTGATGGGGGAGAGGCCGGGAGTGCATGACAGGCACTTCTGGCTGCCGGAGTAGACCGCGTCGGCCTGCCATTGGTCGACCAGTACCGGCACCCCGCCCAGCGAGGTAACGGTATCGACGATTGTCAGGGCGTCATGCTCGCGGGCGATGCGGCACAGGGTGTCGGCATCGGAAAGCGCACCGGTGGAGGTTTCCGCGTGGACGAAGGCGAGAACACGCGCCTCCGGGTGCTGGCGGAAGGCATCGGCGACCTTGTCCGGGCTGACCGGAGTGCCCCAGACATCGTCGATAATGACGGGTATGCCGCCGCAACGTTCGACATTCTCGACCATGCGCCCGCCAAAGACGCCGTTACGGCAGACGATGACCTTGTCACCGGGGTTCACCAGATTCACGAAGCACATTTCCATGCCGGCCGAACCCGGGCCGGATACCGGGAAAGTCAGCGCATTGCGGGTCTGGAAGCTATAGCGTAACAGTGCTTTCAGCTCTTCCATCATGCCTACGAAGCTGGGGTCCAGATAACCGATGGTGGGTTTGGCCAGCGCCTGGAGCACACGCGTGGAAATATCGGAAGGACCAGGACCCAGCAGGCGACGTTGCGGAGGAGTGTAAGCGCCCGGAGTGATTTCAGGTGACATCAGCATGGTGTGGAATTTTCCCAGTTGGAGTTATTGTCGTTGTGAGTCCAAGCCTAGCGAGGCAACGGCCAACATGCAATTGGCGCGGGGGTTCCTGCGTGGGGTTTTTGTTTGAAATCGGTGGGGCGGGGCGGATGCGGGATAGCCGGGGTTCGAAGCTGGAGGAGTGGGGGCTGCGCACAGTGCGCAGCCCGGCATATCAGCCCTGGCTTTCGTAAACGAGGTTTTCAGAAGGCGGTTGCAGGTAATAGCCTTGCAGGTAACGCACGCCCATGGTCCAGAGTTTGGAGACTGTGGTGGCGTTCTCGACATAAGAGACGATCAGGCGCTTGTTCAGTCCGTTGATGTCGGCTGCCATCTTCTTGGTCATGTCCAGATGTTCTTCCTTGCTCAGATCCTGCGTGAATGAGCGGTCCAGCTTGATGAATTCCACATCCACATGCTTCAGCGTGTTCATCGGGTTGACTGTGCAGCCGAAGTTGGTGATGGAGAGCGGGCAGCCCGCCGCCTTCAACAGGGCACTGTGTTCCTTGGCCTGCTTCAGGTAAGTCACGACATCGTTTTCAGAGAACTGGATCACCAACGGCTGTCCCTTCGGATCTATCGCCTTGGCCAGCTTTCCGGCCAGGTCGGCCAGAGACGGGTCTTGCAGGGATTCGGCAGTCAGGTTGATCAGCAGGCGGCTACCGGGGTGGCGAGCAAGATGCTCCTTGAGACGCTTGCTGGCGTTGATCATCACCCAACGGTCGATCTTGCTGCCCAGTTGGTAGCGCTGCGCCACCGGCATGAATTCGTCCGGCGTCATCAGCTTGCCGTCAGCCAGCGGCAGGCGCACAAACACTTCGAAGAATTGGGCGGTTTCGTCCTCGACATCGAACAGCGGCTGGAACAGCAGCTTGAACTTGCTTTGCTCCAGCGCTTCGGCCAGCAGTTCGCGCAGGGCCGAATCATTGGCCATGGCGTTTTCGGCCGGATTGTACATGTTGATGCCGTTGCCCACGCCCTTGGTCAGCAATTTGACCTTCTCTGCGGCGTTGACGGCGCGAGACAGGATTTCAGGAGCATCCGGCGCGGTCTCGCCGATCATGGCGATGCCGATGCTGAGGCTGGTCTGGATGGTCTTGCCGCCGGGAATATCGAACAGGCGCTCATGCACGGCATGGCAGAGCTTCTCGGCGGTAGCCTTGGCGGTATCCGCCTGTGTTTCCGGCAAAAGTGCGGTAAATGTCGAGTCGCTGAATCGCGCCAGAACACCTTCAGCCAACAGATCCCGCAGCACCTGGGACAGCGCGGTGATGACGCCGTCAGTACCGACAATACCGGCCGCGGCGTTGATTTGCGGCACATTATCCATGCTCATGTAGAACAGGGCGCACTGGGATTTTTCGCGGCGAACCTTGATCAGCGCCTCTTCGAGGTTTTCCTCGAAGCGCTGGCGGTTCGGCAGTCCGGTCAGCGAGTCCAGGCTGGTGACGACCTTCAACTGCTCGGCGAGCATGGCGGCCTTGGCCTTGCCGTCATCGCGGCGGATCACGATCTGGGTACACTGCTCGCCGTCATAGCTGGCCGCCGACAGCTGCATCATGGCGTCAATCTTGTCGCCGTCAGCCTTCACGCCGTGGAAGCGCAGGTCGGTGGAAATCTTTTCGCCCTTGCCGTAGGCGCGGAGGTAATCCTTGAAGCCCGCCAGGTCTTCCTTGGCAACCAGGTCGATGACTGGCATGCCTTCAAGATCATCGCCGGATTCGTATCCGAACAATTCGACGTAGGACGTGTTGGCATAGATATGCATGCCATCGTGCACGTAGGCGATGGCGTCCCGTGAGTTTTCCAGCAGCAGCTGGCAGCGTTTCTCGGTTTCCTTCAGCAGCGATTCGGCGTTGCGCTGGGCGCGGCGGTGGTATAGGTTCTTGATTTCACGACGGATGCAGAAAACCACATGTTGGTGCTGATCGAAGACGATCGCGTCAACGGCGCCGGATTCAAGCGCCTCGACAATCATGTTTTCATCGTAGTTCTTGAGCAGAACGATCAGCGGGATATCCTTGTCACGATTGCGAATGGATTGCAATGCTTCGCTGTAGGAGCCGCCGGAGACTTCCTCGCCGGCCAGCACCAGATCCCAGGGCTGGGAATTCAGGGTGTCCTCGAAATCCTCAAGATTATCGACGAGTTGGGGACGGGTGGGTGTCCCTGCGTTTTTGAGTGACTTTACAATTTCTTCAGTATTATCTGCCGAATTGTGCAGCACCAGCAGGCGCAGGGTTTCACTTTTTGCGGCCATATCGGAAATAGTCCAGATTCGGGGGTGGAAGCCGGGCGCTTGCCGGATCAGGCAATACGCGGGCTACCGGTTACAAGTTGGTCCACAGCGAGTCAAAGTCATCCGTTTCGGCTTCCTGACGACCGCGCACAGCCGCTGAAGCAACGGAGGGTCCCGGCGATGTTGCCGCCTGGATGGTCTCTTGGGATTGTAACAGCGCGAACTCGAACTGGCTAAAACTTTGTGTGGTGAGGTTCTCAGTTGTGAGTTGAGCCTTCACCTCTTCATTGCCCAAGCGGATGATGATCCGGTAACCGCTCCGGAATGTAAGGTTTGGTGTGATCAGCGTGGCCGGGCGATGCAATGACTTCATTTCCGGCAGCAGCAGCGTGCGCATGTACTCGGTGGATTCGCCCGTCTTTTTCAGCACCCGCGCGCCACAGGGTTTGGCCCGGGCGGACAGGATCTCGATGCCCGCCTCGGCACCCTGGGTCGGCAGCTGCTTGACCCAGCGGATCACACCGATGTTCCAGCTGGTGTCTTCCGGTTCGCGGAGCACCAGGATTTCACCGGTGCGCAGGGAAAGGGGCGGTTCGCCCTGCCAGCGGATGCAGTAGCCGCCGGGGCTGATGTTGACGATCTCGGCGCGCAGGGGCGGATAGAGGTTGGAGTTGTCCTTTGGCGCCTTGGCTTCCTTGTTGTACATGAAGGTGAACTGGGCCTGGGTCTTCTGGGACACCTTGAATTCGTCATCCACCGTGCCGAAGGTGATCCGCCAGGGGTCAACTTCCTTGGCTTCCTTGTTCATCGCCGAGTTGTTGTGATCCTGCAGGAAAAAGTTTGCTTCCTCTTCCGACATCATCTGGTGGACATTGATGACGGTCTCGAAATCCTGTTCACCGGCCAGATGGTAATGCGAGGCGGTCAGGCCCAGGCAGAGCAACAGTTCGCCTTGATAGGTCCGGCGCGCGAATGTCCGTTCGGTGGGGGCGTTCCAGATGCCAATCAGGTGCTGGAGCAGGCTGGGGGTCAGGGCGGATTCCGCGCGGCCGATCTGGGCCGGTGGAGTGGTCGCCAGGGTCTGCAGGTGCTGGACCAGCTTCTGGGCGTCGATGTAGATCGAATTCGGGCTGGTTGTCGCCTTCGTGATGTAGGTCGGCGGCGAGTCGGTCTCGGTATTCACGATCAGCAGGTCGCCGGTGGCCACCTGGTTCTTGATCTTGAGGAGGTTGACCCAGACCTCGGAAGCGTCATAGATCTGGCGGATCTCGGTCTGGCGCAGCTTGTTGGTGTGGCTGGCGGCCAGGATCAGAGCGCGTACATAGGCGTCGCCCGGGCTGAGCTCACGGACATGGGCGTAGTGCGGGTCGGTCACCTTGATCTGGGCAAGTCCGTGGGTGTTGGCGATCTTGTACAGCGAGTGGAGGTCCAGCCAAAGCCCGGACGGCGGAGGCAAGTAGAGGGTTCCGGCCTCCAGCAAGAGGCCGCCCAGTTCGCTGATGGCGCGCTGCATGCTTTGCGCGGCCAGGTGCTGTGTCTGGCGGCGGCCGAAGCCGAGCATGCTGAGCTTGGTTTGCAGCTTGTCGACACATTCATAGACGACAATCTTGTAGCCAAAGGCCAGATGGGCGCGCAGGGATTGCGCCAGCGTCGCCACCCGGCTGGCGCGCTCGGGCAGCAGGACGGACTGGTTGAGGTAATGCTTGGCCAGAGCCTGAAGGATGGTGTAAACAGGCGCCCGCAACACCTCCAGCAGTTCGAAGCGGGTTTCCTCGGAGGTCTTGAGACGGGTCAGTTCCTGAAGGGTCTGATAGAGTCGCTTGGCGGTTTCGCCGACATTCATAATGGGCAGGGTGGCCGCCCAGGCTTCCATTTCGGCCTTGGAGTGTCCCACCAGGCTTAACCGGTTAAGGTTCTTGTCGGGAATGGACTGACCGATAATGCTGCTCGTTGTTGTTGTCATTGCAGTGCTGACCTTTGTTTTGCCGCGTCTGGGTAACGTATCTCGCGCCGGGTCGCCCGCGGACTGAGAATCAAGGCTTCATCCGGCCTGGGGTTGCATTCCATTCCGGTCGAGCTGGTCAGAGACCCGAACGATACGTATCCCGTTCCGATGGATTGATTTTTGTAGATTACATCCCAAAGCGCAAGCCTTGGCGAGGACTATTTGTGAGCGGAGGCCGCGCGGCATGCCGGTCAGGCGGTATCGCCCGCGCGGCGGCCGCAGTTGCGGCAGGTGGGCGTGAAATAGTGCTTGGAGGATTTGCCGACATAGACGTAGCCGCAAACCGGGCAGCGGATGCGGCCGACCGCGATCATCGTCAAAGCGCCGATAATGGCGAATATCACAGCGGCGGCGGCCAGAGGCAGCGAACGTTCGACAGCTCCCGCAGCGCGGGTGGCCAGGGATAGCAGCAGAAGTCCTGTCGCCGCGACGTAAAGGTTGCGGCTGGCGACCTGCAGGTTGCGGATGCCTTGGATGGTCATGGAGCGTTCGTGACGGCTATATCGGTTGGGTATCCCCTCGCGGGGGCTTCTTGAGGCCTGATTTTATGTAATGATACTGTCATGCACCTCCGGTGTGCAATCCGGGTTGTTTCATGTCTGACGGAAGCAATGTTCCAGGAAGCGGAGCAGGCCGAAAGTGCGGTATTTCTGGCGATGGATCAGGGCGAAGAACTGGCGGTCCAGATTCCAGAACGGTGTTGGCAGAATCTTCAGCATGCCATTGTCCAGGCTTTCCTGAAGCGAGAGCCGGGAGGCGCAGCCGATGCCGAGACCGCTGGCCACAACGCGCTGGATCGCCTCGGTGTGTCCGAGCTCGAGCAGCACCTTGATGTGCGAAAGCCTTCCCATCACAGCATTGTCGAAGATTTCGCGCGTGCCGGAACCGGTCTCGCGCAGGACCCACTCGGCCTCGTTGAAGTCCGCCTCGGCAAGATCCGCTTTTCTGGCGAGAGGGTGCGACGGTGCGGAAAAAATCACCAGTTCGTCATGTCGCCAGGGAATGACCTCCAGCTCGGGCGCATGGCAATAGCCCTCGATGAAGCCGATGTCCAGTTCGAACTGTCCCAGTGCGGTGATGATATTGCTGGTATTGGCGATGTCCAGTGTCAGCTGGCTTTGCGGGTGCTCGCGCATGAAACCGGCAATCAGCGGCGGCATCGAGTAATTGCCGATGGTGAGGCTGGCGCCGATCTTCAGGCTGCCGACCTGGTCGCCCTGACCGCGCGCCAGCTCTTCGATGCCCTGGGCGTGCGCCAGGGTGGTGATGGCTTTCGGCAACAATTGTCTGCCGAGATCATTCAACTGCAGGCGTTTACCGGCGCGGTCGAACAGCAGGCAGCCCAATTGCGTTTCAAAGTCCGCCAGCGCCATGCTGGCGGCGCTCTGGGTCAGGTTCAGCTCCTGGGCGGCGCGGGTGACGGTGCCGTAACGTGCGACAGCCGTGAATACGCCCAGTTGCTTCAGGGTGATGCGCATGCTTAGCGAAGGACGCCGAAGGATTCGCCCATACGCACCGGCGTTCCGGCCTGCAGGCCGTCCGTCCATTCAACGACATTCGGCCCGAAGAGGACGATGGCGGTGGAGCCCAGATAGAAGCGGCCCAGCTCATCGCCCTTTTCCAGAGTGATGTTTTCATGCTGGTAACCGGAAACGGTAACGTGACGCCCATGCGGCTTGATATCGCCTGCCCAGACGGTAGCGATGCCGGCGACAATCATGGCGCCAACCAGCACCACCGCCATCGGTCCGGCGGCCGTTTCGAAGATGCAGACCAGGCGCTCGTTGCGGGCAAACAGGTTGTCGACGTTACCGGCGGTGGCGCTGTTCACCGAGTAAAGGTCGCCGGGAACATAGATCATTTCGCGCAGGCGGCCGGTGAAGGGCATGTGCACCCGATGGTAGTCCTTGGGAGACAGGTAGACGGTGGCGAACTTGCCGCCGATGAAGGGGCGCGCGCGGGCCGCGTCGCCGCCAAGCAGGGCTTCAACGCTGTAGTCGCGGCCCTTGGCCTGGAAAATGCGATCCTGTGAAATCCCGCCGATCTGGGAAATGGCTCCGTCGGCGGGGCAGGCGACGACCTTGGCGCCCTTGGCGATCGGGCGCATGCCAGGTTTCAGCGCGCGGGTGAAGAAGGCGTTGAAGTTTTCGTAGGCGAGCGGGTTTTCCTCGGCGGCTTCCGCCATGTTGACATCATAAGCCTTGGCAAAACGGCTGATGAAAGTGTTCTTGATGGCCTTGATGCGGGTGGCGGCCAGCCAGCCGGTGCCGCGTGACAGCAGGTGCTGGGGCAGGATGTGCTGCAGGGCGATAAAGAGGGTGTCGGACATGGTCTGCTCGTGTTGGGTGTCGCTGTCCGTCCTGAAAAGCAGGACGGGCTTTGGGGTTAACGTTCTATCGGGGTATCCGGGCGGTTTCCCCATTCGCTCCAGGAGCCGTCGTAGGCCTTGAGCGAGGGAAAACCGAGGATGCGGCCGACCAGATAGGTGAAGCCGGAACGATGGTGCGTCTGGCAATGAGTCACTACGGTTTTGTCTGGCGTAATGCCCAGCGCGGCCAGCTCCAGGCGGATGGTGTCCAGATCGCGCAGCCGCAGCGAATCCTCGCGGTTCATGGCGCGGGTCCATTCATAGTTGGCCGCGCCGGGTATGTGGCCCGGACGCTGGGCCAGGATGCGCAAGCCGTGGAATTCGTCCGGCGAGCGCGCATCCCAGATGGCGTGGCGGCCATCGCCCAGATGTGCCAGCAGGTAATCGGCATCGGCCTGCGCGTCAGTATGGATCTGCAGCTTCAGGCCGGGGTTGGTTGTGGGGGTATTGGCAGTATTTTCAATGGGCAGCCCAGCCGCCAGCCAGCCATGCAGTCCGCCGTTCAGGTAGGAATACTGTCGGTGGCCTATCATGTCGAGCGTCCAGACCAGCCGTCCGGCCCAGCCGCCGCCCTCATCATCGTAGACCACCACGTGCGTTTCCGGGGTCAGCCCCAGCCGCCCGAACACGGACTCCAGCCGTTCCAGCGGCGGCAGCTTCCCGGCGGCGGGCAGTTCGCCGCCCACCAGCTCCCGACCGCTCAGCCAGACCGCGCCGGGAACATGCATCTCGCGATAGACGGATTCCTTGCACAGGTCGACAATCAACAGGCCGGGCTCACCCAGGCGGGGGGCCAGTTCCCGGGGTTCCAGCAAGAGGGGAAAGCGGCTCATGTAGTGATTCTCGGCACGAGGAGCAAAAAGAGGATTGTAATCACAGACAGGGCGTTTGTCAGGAACGGCTTTAGTCATTACTCTAAAACGTATCACGAGG
>DASUIL010000252.1:0-2124 GCA_036273075.1 Fluviicoccus sp.
AGCAGCTTGAGCGCGATCTTGGCGGCAGCCTCCTCGGCGCGCTGGCGCCTGCGCGTGCGCAGCAAGTCGGCGTGGATGCGCAGTGAAGCGGCGATGCTGGTACCGAACCGTTCCGCCTGGCTGATCATGGTGACGAAACCGTCCACCTCCTCGACGCCGGTGCGTATGGCCAGGTTGCGCAAGGCCCGCTCGCGCACTGCGCCGGCACGCAACTCAAGGTTGACCAGACGCATCTCGTCCGCCAGCGCCGGACTCTTGAATTGCAGGTCATCGGCCACGCGCATCATCGCGGCCTCAGTGCCCAAACCCGCTTCCACGCAGACCGTCATCAAATCAAGTGCATCGGGAAAAGACTCGAATATTTCTCGCTGCCTGACCATGACCAGGTGCGACAGAACCAGGTTGGGGCCGTAGTAGCCCAACGCGGCCAGCGCCAGCATGGTGAGCAGCAAGGTGTTGCCTTTCAGTGGCGAGCCTGACAGCGTGAGCAGCGCGAACGCGACCAAGGGCAGCCCCAGGGTCAACAGCGTCTTGATGCCGAAGAACGCCGATGCGGCGTTGGCATTGCGAATGCCGGCGTGGGCAAAGCGCAGCTTGAGGCTCGACTTCTCAAAGCCCTCCTCGGGCATCGAAAGCTTGCTGATGGGGCGCGTCACATCGGCGATCCAGTGCAGCCAGCGATGCGGGAGCGGCGGTCGCGGCGGGGCGTCGGCCACCAGCCCGGCCAGACGCTGGCGTGCGACATTCGGGTGCATCAGGCTGGAGACGCCGAGAACACCGGCGACGACGAGGACGAAGATGAGCGCAATAAAAGCGAGCTGGATCGGTGTCATCAGAGTGTCTCCTTCATACCCGGATGCGGATGATGCTGCGCATCCACAGAATGCCCAGCAGCATCATGAAAAGCGCCAAGCCGACCATGCGCAAGCCCGCGGGGTCGGTCCAGAGCACGGCCATGAACTTCGGATTGAGGAGGTTCACGACCAGCCCCACGCAGAAGGGCAAGGCGGTGAGGATGATGGCCGACAGCTTACCTTCGGCGGACAGGGTTCGAACTTCGCCGAGCAGTTTCAGGCGCTCGCGCACGATCAGGGAAATCTTGTCAAGCAACTCCGCGAGGTTGCCGCCCGACTCGCGCTGGATCATCACGGCGACCACGAAGTAGCTCACATCGGGCACCGGCACGCGCTCGGCCAGATTCGCCAGCGCATCATTCGTGGGTACGCCATAGTTCATCTCGTCGAACAGGATACGGAAATCGCGCCCCAGTGGATCGGTCATTTCGTCCGCCACCATCTTGACCGCGGAAGGGAACGAATGGCCCGCCCGCATCGCACGGCTCATCAAATCCAGCGCCTCGGGGAACTGGCGCTCAATGCGTTCAATCCTGCCGCGGCGCCGGCTGGCGACGCGCCACCAGGGCAGCACGGCCAGCCCCAGCCCCAGCACCGCACCGAAGATCAGCGGCTTGCCGAGCAACGCCGGCAGGAACAATCCGAATGCACCCAGTGCGGCCGACATCATGATCAACTCGACCGCCGAGACCGCCATCGCCGAAGCCGTGACGAAGTGCTGCATGCGCTGGCCTGCGGGAAAGCCGCCCAGCAAGGCATCCAGACGCGGCATGCGCGACTGCTGCCGGGAGCGCTCGATGCTCGCGGGCGCCGAGGGCTCACCGGCCAGCGCTTCGATCCGCGTCGCGATGCGCCTGGCCTCGGGGCTGCTGCCCGAGGCCCAGACGTTGTACGCACCTTCGAGCGCCAGCACCACGGCCAGAAAGGCCACCACCGCGAAGAGTACAAAAGACAGGTCCATGGCAGCTCCTTCAGACTTCGTGCCGCACCGGCTCGAACAGGGTTTGCGGCAGACTGACGCCGCGTGTTATCAGGCGGTCCCAGCAGCGCGGCCGCACGCCGGTTGCGGTGAAATGGCCCTCCACAGCGCCATTGGGGCCGACGCCGGTCTGCTTGAAAATGAAGATTTCCTGCAGCGTCACGGTCTCGCCTTCCATGCCGGTGACCTCCTGGATGCTCGTCAGCTTGCGCGCGCCGTCGCTCATGCGGTTTGTCTGGATGATGACGCCGATCGCCGAGGCCAGCTGGGCACGCGCCGCCTTGGCGGGCA
>DASUIL010000253.1:0-27845 GCA_036273075.1 Fluviicoccus sp.
AAAACAAAAAGCCGACTTAATAAAGTCGGCTTCGGAAAATCTGGAGCGGGAAACGAGACTCGAACTCGCGACCCCGACCTTGGCAAGGTCGTGCTCTACCAACTGAGCTATTCCCGCGTCATCAGGCCGCCTATTCTAGACGGTTTTTCTTGGTCGTCAATACCATCTTAGCTTGTTTGCTTCAAATCTGGCCAAGCGGCTTTCAGATAGATGATCATCGACCACAGGGTCAAGGCTACGGCAATGAACATGAGGCTGAATCCGATAATGTCCAGCCTTGGTTCCTTGACCAGCAACACGGTAATGGAGGCCATTTGCGCCGTGGTCTTCCATTTGCCGATGGAGGAAACCGCCACGTTGGCGCGCTTGCCGATTTCAGCCATCCATTCGCGCAGGGCCGAGATGGTGATTTCCCGGGAAATGATGACAATAGCGGAAACCACCATGAAAATGCCGCTGTGCCATTGCACCAGGATCACCAGGGCGGCGGCCACCATCAGCTTGTCAGCGACCGGATCCAGAAAGCGTCCGAAGGCCGAGGTCTGATTCCAGGCCCGGGCAAGATAGCCGTCGAACCAGTCGGTTATGGCGGCGATCAGGAATACCCCGGCGACCAAGGGGTATTGCAGTTCAAAGTGCGCGGGCCAATTGGCCAACAGGACCAGCACGGGGATCAGAACGACCCTCATCAGGGTGAGGATATTGGGTACGTTCCATAAAGTCGGGGCTGGCAAGGTCAATTCTCCGCCGTCCAGGTTGGACTGCTAGTGTAATGCAGCATAAATCGTTTCGGCCAGTGCCGCGCCGATTCCCGGAACAGCGTTGATGTCCGCGATGCTCGCTTTTTCCAGCTCCTGCAGGCCGCCAAAGTGGTTGAGGAGGTCACGGCGCCGTTTGGGTCCCAGTCCCGGTATCGACTCCAGCGGCGATTCCCGTCGCTTCTTGTCGCGCTTGGCGCGATGCCGCGTAATGGCAAAGCGGTGGGCTTCATCGCGGATATGCTGTATCACATGCAGTCCGGGATGGTCGGCCGGAAGTTGCAGGGGCTCGCGCCCGTCGGCGAAATGCAGGGTTTCCAGGCCGGGCTTGCGCCCTTCCCCCTTGGCGACGCCCACCAGCAGCACATTGACAATATCCAGCTTGTCCAGAACCTGCACCGCTTGGGCGAGCTGTCCCTTGCCCCCGTCGATGAAGAGGATGTCCGGCAGCACGGCATCTTCCTGCTTGCGTGTGAAGCGGCGCGTCAGCGCCTGTTCCATGGCGGCGTAATCATCGCCGGGGGTGATATCGCGGATCAGGTACTGGCGGTAATCGCGCTTGCGCGGGCCTTCGGTATCGAAAACCACGCAGGAAGCCACGGTAGCTTCGCCCTGTGAATGGCTGATGTCAAAGCACTCCATGCGCGACGGCGCATTGTCCAGATCGAGGGCGTCCTGGAGTGAACGCATTCTGGCGGAGAGGTGCAGACGGTTGGCCAGCCGGGCCTTTAACGCTTCGGAGGCGTTCAACTTCGCTAGGTCCAGCCAGGCGGCCCGGGTTTCGCGGACGCGGTGGCGGACGGGAATTTTCCGGTCATAGCGGCTTTTCAGCGCTTCGGCCAGCCAGTCGGCTTCTTCACCCAGATCGCGATCGGTCAGGACCTCGTCTGGCAGGTCCCGTTCCTGCTGCCAATAAAAACCGGCAATGAATCCGGCCAGGATTGTCGCTCCTTCCTCTTCCACCGACTCCGGGAAATACTGCTTGCTGCCCAGCACGCGGCCGCCGCGCACAAACATCACCGTCACTGCGATCGTGCCGCCCTGCTGCTCCATGGCGAAGATGTCCGCCTCGCCTTGCTCGCAATAGACGGCTTGTCGGGCTTGAACCTGCTTCAACGCCGCCAGCTGGTCGCGATAAAGCGCGGCCTGTTCGAACTGCCAGGCTCCGGCGGCCGTTTCCATGCGTTCGATCAAGCGTTCCTGCAATTCTGTGCTGCGCCCCTCAAGGAAGCGCACGGTATTCTGAACATCCTCGGCATAAGCTTCCGGCGTGACCAGCTTCACGCAGGGTGCGCGGCATCGCTTTATCTGGTATTGCAGGCAGGGACGGTCACGGTTGCGGAAAGTGTTCTCATCGCACTGCCGGACCAGGAAAACCCGTTGCAGCAGTTCAAGCGTTTCATGCACGGCCTTGGCGCCGGGATAGGGGCCAAAGAGACGGCCGCCCTGCTCCAGCCTTCCGCGCCGCCAGCTAAGGCGGGGATAATCGCTGTCCGCGGAAAGATGGATGTAGGGATAGGATTTGTCGTCACGCAGCAGAATGTTATAGGGCGGCTTGTGTGTTTTGATCAGAGTCTGTTCCAGCAGCAGCGCTTCGGTTTCCGACGAGGTTACCGTCAGTTCAATATCCGCTATGCGGCTGACAAGCGCGCGGGTTTTCGGATGGCTGATATTTTTCTGGAAATAGGAACTGACACGCGGCTTCAGGGATTTTGCCTTGCCGACATAGAGGATTTCTCCTTCTGTTCCGAGCATGCGGTATACCCCGGGTTTCTGGGGCAATGTGGCCAGTATGGCGGAAATCTTTTCCGGGTAATCAGTCATGACGAAGGGCAGCGGACCCACGCGGAGGCGTTAACGGAATCGAGGGTTATTTGTCGTTTTGCAGCAGGCCGTGACGGATGGCCATCAGGGTCAGCTTCACATCGCTGTCAATCCGCAGCTTCTCATAGATACGGTTGCGGTAGGTGCTGACGGTTTTGGGGCTGACATACAGGCTGTCGGCAATTTCCTGGCTGCTCTGGCAGTTCACGATCATGATCGCCACTTGCAGTTCGCGCTCGGAAAGTGCGGCGAAGGGAGAGCCACTGTTTTGCAGGGAATTGATAGCGATTTCCTGCGCGACGTCGGGGCTGAGATAGGCCTGACCCGCCGCCACGCAGCGAATGGCGGCCACCATGTCAGGCAGCGGCGTGCCCTTGGTCATGTACCCGGCCGCGCCCGCCTTCATCAGCAGTGAGGGTAGCGGCTCTTCGTCACAGACGGTCACAGCCAGAATCCGAACCTGAGGGAAGGCATTGAGCAGCTTGCGGGTCGCTTCCAGCCCGCCGATGCCGGGCATCTGGATATCCATGAGCACGACATCGGGCTTGAGTTCCCGGACCAGTTTCAGCGCGTCCTCGCCGCTGCCGGCTTCACCGACAACCGTTATATCGCGAACATCGGCCAGCATGCGCGTGATGCCCATGCGAACCAGGTCGTGGTCGTCCACGACGAGAACCTTGATCAATTTCTACCCCGGAAAGACTGAAAATTGTGCGGCAACTCACGTTCTGCGTGTTTATAATCCGTATAATAAATGAATTCAGACAAAAATAAGCACAGCTGTTTCGGCCTGCATTTCATTTGTTCAAATTACTAACAGGAATTTGCCCTTGCGGCAATGACAACCGTCTGTCAGGAAGTTTGTTACAAAATCTTGTTTTGACCTGTCACACTCTTTGCATATATGCAAAAGTGGGCCATGCTTGCACATATGGATGCACTATGGTGCAGCAGGCATGTTGCAGTTTCCCGTGGACGGAGGTCCGGGCGGGATTTTTGATTTTTATAAAGGTGCTCAGAAAATGAAAGCACGTTCCACATTTTGGCAAGCATTGCTGACCGGTGTCATGGCCGTTTCGCTGGCGGTTTCCGCCGAAGCCGCCTCTGACCACCACGACAAGAACAACAAGAGCAAGAAGGTTTCCGCCAAGGTTGTCCAGAAGGAAAAGACTTCCTCGAAGAAAGTCGCCTCCCGCAAGGACAAGGACAGCGCCAAGTCCGGCAAGTCCGATTCGCGTACGGCTTCCGCCAAGTCCAAGTCCCGCAAGGTTGTTTCCAAGCCGCGTACCCGAGAAGACCGCGAGCTGGCCCGCAAGGAGCGCAACCGCGAGAAACTGGCCAAGATTTCCCGTACCGGCAAGCCTGCCCGCGCCGCCCGTGCGTCCGGCAGCCGTGCTCCGGTCCGCTCGCTGGCTTCCGCCGGCGATGTGATGTCGCCGCGCACCATTGCCGCGCCGCAAATCGCCCAGGCCAATGACGCACGCATCCCCCTGAACCTGGAGTCGCGCGCCGCCCTGATCATGAATGCCGAAAACGGTCAGGTGCTGTATTCCAAGAACACAAACCGCACCATGCCGATCGCCTCCATCACCAAGCTAATGACGGCAATGATCACGCTGGACGCGAAGCTGCCGCTGGATGAGCCGATCACCATTTCCGAAGCCGATGTTGACCATCTGCGCAATACGTCCTCGCGCCTGGCGGTCGGCACGGTGTTGTCGCGCGCCGAATTGCTGCTGCTGGCGCTGATGTCCTCGGAAAACCGCGCCGCCGCCGCCCTCACCCGCTCGTACCCTGGCGGTGTTCCTGCCGCTGTAGCAGCCATGAACCGCAAGGCCCGTGAGATTGGTATGGAGAATGCCCGCTTCTTGGATGGTACAGGCCTGAACAGCTCCAACGTCGCCTCACCGGCTGATCTGGTGAAAATGGTCAAGGCATCGACACATTATCCGCTGATCCACCGCTTCACCACCACCGCCGAGCATGCGGTCGCCATTCGCGGTCAGGTCCAGCAGTTCCGCAACACGAACTCGCTGGTGAAGAGCAGCGAATGGGACATCGCCGTCTCCAAGACGGGCTTTATCAATGAGGCCGGGCGTTGTCTGGTGATGCAGGCGCGCATCAAGTCCCAGCCGGTAGTCATTGTGCTGATGGACTCCTGGGGCAAGTACACCCGTATCGGTGATGCGCAGCGGGTCAAGAAGTGGCTGGAGTCGGCCTTCTCGGCCAACCGGGCCAACAAAAGCCTGCCGCCGTACGTTTGATTGCGGCATAATGAAAAGCCCCTCTCGCAGGGGCTTTTTTCATGGGAGTCCCGACATGCACGAACTTTACGCCCTGCCTGAAAGCACACTGGCCAGACTTGAGGATTTTCTCGATGGCGAGGCCAACGAGCATGGTCTGGATTTTTGCGGCACGCACGGATTCCTGTGTGCGGTGACGGTCGGGCCGAAGCGGGATCTGGAGGAATGGCTGGGCACGCTGTTTGAAGGACAGGTTCCGGCGGAACTGGTTGAGGATCTCAAGGCCTGGCAAAAGAGCCTGCATGCCTGCCTGTACCATGAGCAGACCGTTGAGCTCCCCTGTGAGTTGCAGTTCTCCTCGCTGAAGGACGGTAATGAACTGACAGACTGGTGCATCGGTTTCATGGAGGCCATTTTCAGCCTGGAAGATGCCTGGTATGCCCGCGATGAGGATCTGGTTGCCGAACTGACCTTGCCGATGGTGGCGGTCAGCGGTCTGGTGGATGATCCCGAGCTGGAACAGATGCGCCGCCAGCCGAAGCTGATGATGCAGCTGGTGCGCCAGATCCCGTCGATCCTGACGGAAATCTATCTGCTGTTTCATGCGCCGCGTAACGTCTGAGCGCGGTTCGTTGTGTGGTTGTTCAGGTCCTGCCTCAATGGTTCGCGCTAAACTGGCAGCTTGGCAATCTGACCAGCTCTGGCCTTATTCATGAAGGAAGTCCGCCGTTACAACACGCCCTGCATTGGCCAGTGCTCCACGGTCTTTGGTGATACGGTCTGCCGGGGATGCTTGCGCTTTGTCCATGAGATCATTGATTGGAACCGTTATGACGAGTCCCAGAAATCGGTGATCTGGCAAAGGCTGGAGCAACTCGCCTCGCAGGTCGTGCCGCGCTATGTGCAAGTTGACGACCCTGCGGGGGTGGATCAGGCCGTGCTCTACTACCGCCTGCCCTACCGTTCCGGCAATATCTGGCACAACATCTACAATCTTCTGCGCCATGCCGACCGTCGTAACCTGAAACTGGAAAACTGCGGTTTCCGCCTGCTGCCTGACGCCCGTCCGGCGGATATCCAGCAACATATCCATACCCTGGCGGACGCCTACTACGACCGGGACTTCATGCGGGCAGCCAGGATTGCGCCACGTTCGCAGGAGGAACTTTTCAGCGGCGACATCGACTGAGCCGCATTGCGCTGCCCCGCCAGCCGCAGTATAAATCGTTCCACTACTCTTCTTGGTTTGCCAGTCATGGCCTTGCGTACCTATCTCCAGGTTCCTTTTGCTGAAAAAGATCAAGCGAAAGCGCACGGCGCGCGCTGGGACCCGCTGGAACGCAAATGGTATGTACAAGCGGAAGATCTGGCTCCGTTCCGCCGCTGGCTGCCGGAGTCGGCGGATATGCCTTTCGTTCCGCTTTCACCTGCCGGCGTTTCAGAACCATCCCCCGCCTATCACGCGCTGGCCACGGCCGCCAAGGGCATCAGCCTGCACGAATTCATGTTGCGCATCCAGTCGGCGGTCGAGGCGGTTTTCGCCCAGCCGCTCTGGGTGCGCGTGGAAATCAACCAGGTCAAGCTGAGCCACGGTCATTGGTTCCTGGAACTGGTCGAGCATGACGCAAACGGCGTCGTCGTGGCATCCACTTCCGGCACGCTCTGGAAAAGCAATCAGCACATCGTCGATAAATTCCGGCAGGAAACCGGCATGGAGCTTGCTGAAGGCATCAAGGTGCTGCTGGCGGTGCAGCCGCGCTTCAATCCGCGCTACGGGCTGAAACTGGATATCGTTGGCATTGACAGCGCCTTCACGCTGGGCGACATGGCGGCCAAGCTGAACCGAATCCGCGAGGTGTTGAAGGCCGAGGGCGTATTCCTGCGCAACAAGCGTCTGGCCCTGCCCATGGATTTCCTGCATCTGGCCGTAATCAGCCCGGCAGGCGCCGCCAGCCTGGGCGACTTCAGGGCCGAGGCGGATCGGCTGGAACGGCTGGGCGTCTGCCAGTTCAGTTATTTCGAAACGGCTTTTCAGGGGGCTGCCGCGCCGGAAGAAATCCGTCTGGCCATCGCCAGGGCCCTGCGCCTGCATGCGCAGTCAGGCGTGGATGCGCTGGTGATCATTCGCGGCGGCGGTTCGGCATCTGACCTGTTCTGGCTGAATGATGAGGCGCTGGCCCGCGATGTCTGCCTGTGCCCGATTCCGGTGATTACCGGCATTGGCCATGAACCGGACAACACCATTCTCGATGAAGTGGCGGCGCGCCGTTGCGATACGCCTTCCAAGGTTGCGCAGCTGATCCTGACCACGATCAGCGATGCGGTGGGCCAGGCTGAAGCCGCGATGCGGCAGATCCGCGAGCTCTCGACCCGGCGACTGGACGGCGCGGAGCGGGATTGTCGCGCCGCGCTGGAGTCGGTGCGTAACTTCTCCATTCGTGTGCTGGAAAGACGCGAGCAGAACTGCGCCCAGGATTATCGGGAAATTACCGTATTGGCCGGACAGACCCTCTTCCGTCAGCAGGACCGGCTGGATTATCTGCTCCGGAGCGCGCAGGATGCGGGCGTCCGTCACTTGCAGGCGGCGGACGCACGGCTGGAGCAACAGTGGCAGGCGGTGCGCGAGCGCTGCGCTGTCAGGCTGCAGGCGGCGTCGACGGCATGCGAGCACCTGATTCAGGTAATCCTGGCGCTGGGACCGGAGAAAACCCTCCGGCGCGGTTATGGGGTGCTGAGGTCGGAAGGTCGGGTGCTGACGCGACAGGCCGGGCTGCCGATCGGGGCTGATTTTACTGTGGACATGCAGGATGGGCGTATTGCCGCCCGGAGAATTTCATGAGCAAGGCCAAAACGGCGGGCAACAGTTTCAACGACAATTTCCTGGTGCTGCAACGGAATGCCGAGCGGCTCAGGGAAGAGAAGGATCTGGATATTGACAGCCTGGTGCCTCTGGTTGAAGAGTCAGCGCGGGCCTACCAGCTTTGCAAGGCGCGCATTGATGCTGTCAAGCAGGCGCTGGAAGCGCATCTGCAGTCCGGTGATGAGCAAGATGGTGCGGGTGATAGGACTTGAACCTACACGGGTCTCCCCGCCAGAACCTAAATCTGGTGCGTCTACCAATTTCGCCACACCCGCGAAGCGGCGGTATCATACCAGAAAATCGCGGCCGGGCTAGTCCGGCCGCGCCATTGTGCGGTGCAGCAGCCCGAACACCGCGCCCAGCCCGATACCGCTGACCAGCCCGGCGGTATGGGCTGC
Organism: Fluviicoccus sp.; assembly: GCA_036273075.1. Taxonomy (GTDB): domain Bacteria; phylum Pseudomonadota; class Gammaproteobacteria; order Pseudomonadales; family Moraxellaceae; genus Fluviicoccus. The sequence continues at coordinate 8,084 of DASUIL010000253.1, forward strand.
ATTGGCAATCTTGCCCAGCACGTTGTCCAGAATGCCGCTATACCCCAACAGCAGCCAGCCCACCATGAAAATCACGATCTCGCGACGGACGCGGAAGCCGACGCGCGGATTGGCCAGCGGGTAGATCCAGACATAGCCCAACAGGCCGTAGACCACGCCCGACAAACCGCCGAAGCCGTTGCCCGCCTCCAGGAATTGCCAGAAATTGCTGAGCAGCGCGGTTACCAGGAAAACCCCAAGCAGTTGCAACCGCGACTGCGTGCGCTCGATCAACCCGCCAAGATCCCACCACCACAGCAGGTTGAACAGCAGGTGGACCAGACCGAAATGCAGGAAGACCGGCGTCAGGAAACGCCACCATTCGCCCTGGGCATGTCTGGGATCGGCCGGGAAATTCAGGGCCTGGTAAACCGGTTCGGGATTGGCCAGCAATCCGAACCAGGTGATCAGGCAGAGGATGGTGACGAGCAGTGTCAGCAGCCCGCCCCTCGCCCATAGTCCCTGGAGCACACCGGCCGCACCGATCTGCCGGCGGTCAATGGGCTGCTCGATGACTTTTCCTGTCTGCCATGAGGCTTGCCAGTACTTGTTGTCTTCGGGGTTGTCCATGAATTCGTCGAGCTCAAGGCGGGCGCGGTCGAGATCCTGTTCACGGCGGATGAAAACGGCAAAGCGGTCGGTTTCGACTTCAACGTGATTCGTGATGCCGATGCCGCTCAGGTAATCACTGAAAGCCAGTGCTACCCGGTGTTCGGCGAAAGAAGCCAGTTCAATCATGGATAAGTTCAACCTGCGATCGGGTATAACCAAGCACCCGGTAACGTTCCGTTCTGGTCAATCGGGCCAGTTCCCGGCATTTCCCATAGAAAGCGTGCAGATCGGCATCCACGGACGCCAGCACGGCATTCAGGGCAGGCGTCAGGTCATGGTAGACCGCCACGCTGTTCAGCCGGGCATTGTTGACGCCGTCAATCCAGGCATCATAACCGGCGTAGTCCGGCCAGGCCGAAGCCTTCAGTTGCCGGTAGGCTGTCTGGAATGCGGCGAGGATACGCTTTTTTTCCGCCCTTTTCTCTTCCACAGACCCGGAGGATTGATAGAGCTGCTGTAAATCCGAGCGATATTTGCGCACCAGTTCGGCAAAGCGGTGCTGGCGGTCCAGACGCTGCAAGACGGCGGCGAGATCATCCGGACGTCCCACCAGATACCGCCGCAAGGCCTCGGCGGCGACCACCTCGGCAAAGCTTTCATTGAAGACCGGATCATCCTTGGCGTAGACCACCTGATGCGCCAGCTCATGAAACACCAGTTCCGCCAGATCGGCCTCGCGGCGGCTCAGCTGGCTGCTGAGCAGCGAGTCGCGAAACCAGCCCAGGGTCGAGTAGGCGGCTACCCGGCCGACATGGGTATCATCCCCCTGTTGTTGCAGCTGCCTCGCAAACGCTTCGGCGCGCGCCTCGTCAAAATAATTGCGGTAGCTGAGGCAGCCGATAAACCAGTAGCACCAGCTGCGCGCCTGCAAGGACAGTTCCGGGGTGGCCTGTACCGACCACAGGGCGTAAGGCCGGTGAATGTCGACATAGGTATCGAACTGGCCGGATGCCGGGAGGCTGAGGGTGGATGCAAAGCTGCGGATCTGCTGCAGGGATTCCAATTTGCGGACCAGGGCCTGCGGGGTATCGGGATTGGCGATCAGCGCCTGTACCGGTTGACGCTGCTGCAGCATTTGCCATTGTCCCTTGCCCAGATGGGCAAGATAACCGGCCGACTGGCAGCCGGTCAGGAACAGGCCGAGCAAGGGATACAACGCCTGACGCCAAAGGCCCATGGAGAAGGATCGGATGAGAATGATCTTGCCATTCTAGCAGTTTGGTTTGGGGAAAATGACCGGCAGATTTTACCTTGTGCGTAAAAACGGCCGTCTTGCGACGGCCTTCCGTGAGTTACAACGCTGTTGCCGCTATTGTTGTTTTTATTTCTGAAAGCCTGCTCTGGCAGGTTTAGAACTTGTAGCCGACCTGCAACCAGGTCTTTTTCAGGTCGGTGTTCTTGGCGGTGCCCGCCAGGGTCAACTTTGTGTCATCTGATTGGTAATCCGCGTACTTCAGCATCAGCGACAGGTTGCGGTTCACCGGCTTCATCACCGAGAAGTTGACTTCCTGACCGAAGTCGACGCCACCGGTTTCCGACTTGAAGCTGTGCGCGGCCAACACGAAGTTAAGACCCCAGTACTTCGCCAGCAGCTTCAGGTTGGTGTCTTCCAGGCCGCCCGCAGGCGTGGTCAGGAAACGGTCGGCCCAGCCGTTGAAGGCGTGCAGCGTGGCCAGCGGAGTCTTGAAGCCGGGTTCCAGTACTTCATCCTGGATCTTCACGGTGACCGGTCCGAATTTGTACCCCAGTTGCAGGTCGCGGTAATTGGCATCGACCGTTGAAACCCCGTCCTTGTAATCCCCCTGCTTGGCGAAGGAGACTTCGTAGAGGGCATCGCCAATGGAGCCTTCCACCCGGGCGCCAGTGTGCTGGAAGGATGTCTTTGGCGTGAAGGAGCCCACCGTTTCCTCTTCCTCGACGGCATAATAGAAGCCGGAGGCGGTGATGCCCCAGTTTTCAAAGACCTTGCTGTATCGGATATTGGCCATGGGTGCGTTGACATTGCGAGCCAGCGTCATGCCGCCGATGGGGTTGACCTTGTTGACATATGCCAGCGTGAAGGTCGTGGCGGGTATCAGCACCTTGTTGGTATAGCTCAGGGCGTCATAGGTCTGGTCGTTCTGGCGCCAGCCGACATCACCCACGAAACGGGCATTGTCAAAGACCAGCTTCTGGCGGCCATAGCGCAAACCATAACCTTCGAGATAAGCCTGGTTGATCTGGGTGACGGCGGCATCGGCAATGACCGGGAAGGTCTTGCGCAGCGCGCTGGTGGTGACGTTGTCGTTATAGTCATCCTGACCGAAATCACTGACGTTCTCGAACTCGATGAAGCCGGTCACCCCCTTGTAGTCGCCGGTCTTGTAACCGAGCACCGTGCGCAGGGTTTGCGCATTGGCATCTTCCTTCTTGCCGGAGTCCTCGACCTGCTCGGCGCGCAGTCTCAGCTCCAGGGAAGTCTTGCCGCTGCTCAGGGCGGTCATGACATCATCCAGCCCTTCGGCCAGAACCATTGACGGGAAAGCCGAAGCCGCCATCACGGATACAGCAAGCAACTTTTTCATATACACACCTCGCGATCAGCCTGATTAAGGCAAAAGTTACCCTGACCAGCCCCGTCAGGGGCTGATGCAAGTCAAGGCAATTGGAAATAGGCGGCTAAATCAGGCCGCGGGTCGCAAATGTTTGCGATAGAGGAAGTCCAGCACCACGGAGCGGAGCTGGTGGTAGCGTGGGTCATTGGCCAGGATCATGCGTTCCCGCGGCTTCGCCAGATCCACGTCAAGAATCTCGCCGATGGTGGCGGACGGCCCGTTGGTCAGCATCACGATCCGGTCCGAGAGCAGCACGGCTTCGTCGACATCGTGCGTGACCATGACCACCGTTGCCTTGGTGGCTGCCACAATTTTCAGCAGCTCATCCTGAAGGTGGGCGCGGGTCAGCGCGTCCAGGGCGCCGAAAGGTTCGTCCAGCAGCAGCACTTTCGGCTGCATGGCCAGCGCGCGGGCGATGCCGACACGCTGTTTCATGCCCCCGGAGATTTCCTTCGGGTACTTGTTGACGGCATGGCTCAGGCCGACCATGTTCAAGGCGCTCAGGGTCCGTTCCTTCAACTGCACCTTTTGCTCCTTGTCGCCGTATACGCGCTCCACGGCCAGATGCACGTTTTCATAGCAGGTCAGCCAGGGCAGCAGCGAGTGGTTCTGGAACACCACGGCGCGCTCCGGACCCGGACCGGCGATCTCGCGGCCGTTGCAGAAGAGGTAGCCCTCGCTGGGCAGCGTCAGACCGGCAATCAGGTTCAGCAAGGTGGACTTGCCGCACCCGGAGTGGCCGATCAGCGACACAAACTCCCCTTCGTTAATGCTGAGGTTCACATCCTTCAGCGCTACGAACTCCCCTTTCTTGGTGGCGAAGCGCATGTCGACGTTTTCAATGCTCAGGAACTTGCTCATGAGGATTCTCCCGATCAGCTGTCGTAGGAAAAGCGGTTGGCGATCTTGATCAACATCTGCTCCAGCAGCAGCCCGACGATCCCGACGACAAAGATGGCGATGATGATGTGTTCAACGTTCAGGTTGTTCCATTCATCCCAGACCCAGAAGCCGATGCCGACGCCGCCGGTCAGCATTTCCGCCGCCACGATCACCAGCCAGGCGGTGCCGATGGACAAGCGGATGCCTGTCAGCAGGTATGGCAGCGAGGCCGGGAAGAGGATCTTGGTGAAGACCTTCCACTCCGACAGGCGCAGCACGCGCGCCACATTCAGGTAGTCTTGCGGTACTTGCGAGACCCCTGCTGCCGTATTCAGGATGATCGGCCAGATGCTTGAGATGAAGATCACCCAGATGGAGGCGGGATTGGCCGCCTGGAAAACCAGCAGGCCGATGGGCAGCCAGGCCAGCGGTGACACCGGTCGCAACAGGGAAATGACCGGGGCAAACATGTCACCCAGGAACTTCACCCTGCCGATGAGAAAGCCCAGCGGGATACCGATGAGGGCCGCCAGCCCGAAGCCCAGCCCGACCCGACCCAGCGAGTTCAGGATGTTCCAGCCGATACCCTGGTCATTCGGGCCGTTGTTGTAAAAGGGATGGGCGAACAACTCCACAGCGGAGTTCCACGTGGACAGCGGTCCCGGCAGTTCGTGGCGGAACTGGGCGAGCATCGCCCAGGCCACGATGAACAGCGCCAGCCCCAGCGTCGGCGGAAATGCCCACTTCACAAAAGCGGCCGGCTTGATCATCAGCGGCGGCAAGGGCTTGCGGCGGACGACGGGCGGTTTCTTGACCATGGTTTCACTCAAAGCGGCAGTCATGTCGATTCTCCTCAGGCCTTGATGGCGAAACCGGAGGCATAAGCCTTCGGATTGCTGCCGTCCCAGACCTTGCCGTCAAACAGCTTGCTGCTACGCATCGGGCTGGCGGGTACGGTAATGCCGAGCTGACCGGCGGCCTGCTTGTACAGATCGATCTGGTTGATGCCCTTCGCGACCGCCAGATAGTCCGGATCGGACTTCAGCAGGCCCCAGCGGCGGTGCTGGGTCAGGAACCACATGCCATCCGACAGGTACGGGAAGCTGACCTTGCCGCCGTCAAAGAATTGCATCGGGTGTTCGTCCTTCCACTTCCGTCCCATGCCGTTGTCATAGTTACCCAGGAAGCGCTGTTCGATAACCTGTTCCGGTGCGTTGACATAGGACTTGTCGGAAATCAGCTTAGCGACCGAAGAACGGTTCTTCATGTCGTCGATATAGCAGGCGGCTTCCAGCACCGCCATCAGCATGGCGCGGGCGGTATTCGGGTATTGCTGGATGAAGGCGCGCGTGCAACCCAGCACTTTTTCCGGATGGTCGGCCCAGATGTCCTGGGTGGTCGCGGTCGTAAAACCGATGTTGTCGTAGATGGCGCGCGCACCCCAGGGCTCACCGACACAGTAGCCGTCCATGTTGCCGACCCGCATGTTGGCAACCATTTGCGGCGGCGGCACGACGATGGTCTTCACATCCTGCATCGGGTGGATGCCGTAAGCCGCCAGCCAGTAGTACAGCCACATGGCATGGGTGCCGGTGGGGAATGTCTGGGCGAAGGTGTATTCACGCTTGTTGCTGTCGATCATCCGCTTCAGGGACTTGCCGTCCACCACCCCCTGCTCGCGCAATTGGTTTGAAAGGGTAATGGCCTGACCGTTCTGGTTCAGCGTCATCAGCACCGCCATGTCGCGGGCCGGTCCGCCGATGCCCATCTGCACGCCGTAAACCAGGCCGTAGAGCACATGCGCCGCATCAAGCTCGCCGTTCAGCAGCTTGTCACGGACGCCTGCCCAGGAGGCTTCCTTGCTCGGGGTAATCTTGATGCCGTATTTCTTGTCGAAACCCAGCACCGAGGCAACGATGATCGGCGCACAGTCCGTCAGCGGAATGAAGCCGATCTTGACCTCGGTTTTTTCCGGCTTGTCGCTGCCGGCCGCCCAGGCCGTGGTGGAAACACTCATGGAACCCCCTCCCAGTAGTCCGGCTCCGGCCGCCAGCACGGATTTCTTCAGGAAATCACGGCGGGAATTTCCCTCGGCGGCAACCTCGGCCAGCGGATCAGTAGTCTTGGTCATCTTGTCTTCAGGAATCTGCACCATGATAAATACCTCGTCAGTCACGGAAAAAAGGCAAAAAAAAGGCGTCCCTCGGCTGCAAGCCTGAGGACGCCATTGTCCCAACCTATTGCAGATGCCCAAGGAACTTGTTTCAGGCATCGGAGCGGAAGCCAACTTTGGCCAAAATGATTGCTCTCGCATTTAGTAAAGCAACCATCATGCCAACTCTGAAAAAATGCCTTTGTATGGGTGATTCCTCATTTTGGTGCCTGATTTGCACGATTTCGGTGATATGCACCATTTAAAACGGTGTTGGTTTCGTATCACCTGTTCTTGATTGTTCATGCGGCGAGCCAAACGGAGTCAAAAAGCCCAGGCATTGGGCTTCAAGGTTAACCATGCATTTCCGATTAAGGCAAAAATGTTCATAAATTGATCATCGAGGTCTTTATCAGCCGCTGTTTCACTGATTCGGTGCGAAGTTGCCCGCAGGCATCACAAGCGCGCCTGTTCTGGTGCGCCCCAGCGGGCATAAAAAAACCGCCCGAAGGCGGTTGCATGGTGGTGCAAATCCTCAGGCCAGCAATTCGTTCATGGCCAGCAGTTTCTGGGCGACATCAATGATGCGGATATTGCGGTCCATCGCCATCTTGCGCATGGCGTGATAAGCCTCGCTTTCGTTCATCTCGCGCAATTGCATCAGGATGCCCTTAGCCCGTTCTACAGTCTTGCGCTCGCTGAGCTTCATTTCTGCCTCGCGGATTTGCGACAGCAGGGCCTGATCCTGTTCAAACCGGGCTTGGGCTACCTCAAGCACCGCGCCGAGCCGGTGTTGATCAATGTCTTCCACCACATAGGCCGAGACACCGGCCTTGATGGCGGCCTTGATGGCGGCGGGCTGCTTGTCCTCGCTGACCATGACGATCGGCCGGGGCTCATCCTGGGTCACCACGCAGATCTGTTCCAGCACATCACGGCTGGGAGATTCCGTATCGATAATGACAACATCGGCTTTCAGGTCTGCCACCCGGCGGGGAATCATCAAGGCGGACGTGACTTCTTCAACCACTTCACAACCCGCCAGCACCAGCGCCGTACGTAAACGGCCGACTTGCTTGGGGGTATCGTTAACCAAAAGGACTCGTAACATCGCCCTGCTCTCCTGGACTATGCAGCCAGTTAAGCAAACACTATGCCAACACCATCAAAGACAGTACAAAAGCCGGGCAGTCAGCAATTCGAGGCAAGAAAAACAGAAAACTCCCTTCCGGGAGTTTTCGTAGAGCGATCATGCAGTTTCAGGCGGGGGTACTTTCTTGCCCTTGTCACGCAGCACCAGCTTCTTGCCGGCTTCAGGGGCCAGTTCATCATAAATGTGAAGGGTGACGGTTGCCTGTTCCAGCAGCATGCCGAAAGGACTGTCATAAGGTTGGTCATCCGTCAGCACTTCCCAGATGCGGGCATGAATCCACGGATGGGCTTGAATGGTCACGTTCAGTTCTGCCGCCTTCTTGCCGCGATTGTCCATCCAGTCCTTGAGCTTGCGGTGCATGCGCTCCCGCTTCTCCTTGAACTCGTCGTAGTCATCGCAGGAAAAAGCCAGATTGAAGGTGTATTTGCGGAAAAAGAAATTTCCGCCCATTTTTTCTTCCACCTTGAAGAACGGTTCGTAAGGCTTCTTTTCGGCGTCAGTTGGCGGAGCCAGCGATTCCAGTGCGGATGGAACACCAAGAGTCAGGGTTAATCCGGCTGCCGCCCGGTCGATGGGCTTGGGCGCGGGGGGGGCGGCGGCAGGCACCGGCCTTTGCGCGGAAGGTTTGAGAATGTTGTCAATCGCCACCATCACTTCGTTGCCGTTCTGGAAGCGGTTCTTGACATCCTTTGCCAACAGCTTGTCGATGAGCGGCTGATAACGTGAAAGGTCGCCCTGCAAGGGCGGAACCGGCTCCTGGCAATGCTTGATGGCCAGGGAAATGGTATCACTGGCGCTGAAGGGAGGCTTCCCGGTCAGCATCTCGTAGAGCATGATCCCCAGACTGTAAAGGTCGGCGCGGCCGTCCACCTTCATGCCGCGCGCCTGCTCGGGACTCATGTATTTGGGCGTGCCCACCGTGGAGCCGATCTGGGTCAGCTGGCTTTCGGCCTGCATGTCGCGGGCAATGCCGAAGTCGGTCAGGATAGCGTCATCGTTGTGGGCGCGGAACAGGACATTGTCCGGCTTGATGTCGCGGTGCACCACCCCTTTGGAATGGGCCATGCCGAGGGCGTCGGCCAGTTGCTTGGTAATGCGCAAGGCCTCGTATGGGGTCAGGCCGCCGCTGGAAATCCGGGAGCTGAGATCTCCGCCGGTATGATATTCCATCGCCAGATAATGGTAATTGTTGTGCGATGCGACGTCATAAACGGTGACGATATGCGGGTGCGACAGCGCGGCAACCATCCGCGCTTCGCTGTTGAAACGCTCGGGAAAGCCCGGTTCGGCAGCCAAATGGGGAGCCATGACCTTGAGCGCAACCTCGCGGCCGAATGACACCTGAACAGCCAGATAGACCGTGGCCATACCGCCCTTGCCCAGTTCCCGAACGATCTTGTACCCCGGTAATTCGATACTCATGATGCCAGACTGAACCCCGATAAAAGTTTCATGAAATGTATTAACCCAGTTGAGCCTTATGGCGCCTGCGCGTATTCAGGTGGATGACCTTGCCCGTGCGCTGTTCGTCTTGTTGTTGCAACTGCTGGGATATTTTGTTCAAGCACCGATCCAGTGTTTGCCCGACCTTGGCATGGGTCTGGATCATGGCGATCTTGGGCCATGTCACCCGTTCGGCCTGGCTGCGGAACCAGACCAGTGTTTTCTTGTCGAGATTCTGAAGCATATAGGAATAATGTCGCGGCGTGTATCGGGCGACGATGGTGACATCGCCGTAATAACGCTGACCGACGATTCCGTAACCATGATCCAGCAATTGCCGCAGGACTTCGATACTGGTGCGCTGGCGCATGAAATCGAGCATACCCATCCCCAGCATCTGGAACTGCGCCCTCGCCACCTTCTTGGGCCAGGAGCGCAGGCGGCCCTTTTCCAGGCGTTCGCGGTCGGACTGCATGAAGGGAACAATGTGCGGGTTGACCTGACTGGCAATGAAAAAGTTCACGTTGAACAGACGCGCCAGACGCTGGCGCGGCAAGTCAGTGCGCACCGATCCGTCCACCCACTGCTTCAACGGCATGTAGGGCTGATAGTCCCCCTGCTCAGTCTTGGTGGTCAGGGTCACCGGCGGAAACAGGATGGGCACGGCGCAGGACGCCAGGGCAGCGCTCCACATCAGCAGGTAGGGCGAGGTCAGCTCGTTCATCAGCCGCGCCTTATTGTGGTGGGCGTGCACGGGTGATACTGTGACATTGATGTGACGACCGGTACGCGCGAACCCCTCCTCGAAGGTATATTCGCCAATGTTGTTGCGCAGGAATTTTTCCAGCTGGCGCTGGTCAGCGAAACCCTGCCCCAGCATGCCGTCGCGAATGCGCTTCCAGGTCCAGGCATGCAGGTAGAGTCCGTCGCCGTCGTAAAAGCCCTCCAGTTCGCTGTCGGTATGGGTACCGATGATCGAGGCGACAATGGAGCCGGCGCTGGAGCCTGAAATGACCTTGGGCAGCAGGCCCTGCTCGTGCAGCGCCTTGCAGACGCCAATATGCCAGAGTCCCAGCGTTGCGCCGCCGGAAAGCATCAGTGAAGGCTGACCGTAGCTGTGATAGGTGTCCTCGAAGAAACGCTTCTTGTTTTCCAGGCTCAGGAAATCGAGTTCGGCATCGCAAATATGTTCGAGGGACAGGCACACCTGATCGATGTAATCCTCAATGAGGCGTTTGGTGCCGACATGGGCGTAGGAATACAGCAGCGGATTGCCGATATTGCCGAGATCATGGTGCAGACCTTCGCGCAGCGAACGCATAAGCTGACGGTCATCCTGCTGGCGCAGGTTGCGCCGCAGGTTCATCAGGCGGTCGCGGATCAACTCGTGGTTGTAATGCTCTGAAGCATTGTCCAGCTTCCAGAGATCCAGCCCCGTCAGGGCATCCAGCTCAAGGCCGATCTCCTTCCATTCGGCATAGGAGCCTGCCTGGTCAAGCGCTTGCCGCAGCAGGCTGATCTTGTTCTTGAGCAACATGGGCGGTCTCTCCCGGAGAGGCAGATTAAGGACAGCCGGCCGGTTCCGAGCGTTACAGCATCGGGATCGATCCATTTACTGCCGGACAGACTCACCGAAAATACAGTAAATCATGCCCGCAAGACAGGCCCGGGGGATGAAAGACGCCTTTTATTCGACCGAAAGAATCAGGATTTCCGAAAAAAAACGAAGCCGGATCAATGCCTGGCTTCCCAGTCCGCCAATGCCTTGCGCGCGGATTGGATTTTTTCGGCGGTCATGTTCAGTTCCAGCACATCACGCGCCTGCCCCGCCTCCGGAATCGTGTCAGCGGAAAGGCTGAAGTACAGCCAGGCCTTGATGTCGTCGCGAGGTACGCCCTTTTCGCCCAGATAGATCAGGCCAAGCTGGTACTGGGCCTTGTCGTTGCCCATCTCCGCCGCCTTCTGATAGTAGGAAACGGCGGATATCTTGTGATTGACGTCGTTGCTGTAGTGCTGGCCCAGCGCCACGAGCGCATCCTCATTACCCTGCGCCGCGGCCTTTTCATACCAGATTACGGCCAGTTCGATATCCTGACGCACCCCTTCACCCGCATCATAAAGTTCGGCCAGTTGAACCTGTGCTTCGGCATAACCCTTTTCAGCGGCGGCGCGGTACCAGGTCACCGCATTCTGCGGTTGGTCCAGCCCTTCATCAAGGATGCGCCCCAGCAGGGTCATGGCGGCAGGATCACCGCTCTTGGCCAAGGGCTCGGCCAAGGTTTTGGCCTTCACGAAATCCTTGTTTTCAAAAGCGAGCATTGCATCGTCAAAACCGGATGACCAAGCGAGCGTGGGAAGGAGGAGAATGACACCGAAGGCATTGCGCAAGGAGGTTTTCATACAATCCGGCAGAAAACGTAACGATTTGTGTATTATAGCGCTTACTTTCCTTTTTCGGATATCGGAATCATGAATTTACCTGCCGATTTGATCGAAGAGTTGCGGCAACTGGTTGCCCAGGCCCGCCATGTGCTGCCGGCGGTGATTCCGGCTCCCGATTGGGAAAACGGCCGGGCCTTCCGCTGGCGGCTGGCCGGGAAGTCCGGCTATCTGGAAACCGTGCGCGATCTGAGTCCGGTGCGCCTTTCGGACCTGTGCGCCATTGACCGCCAGAAAGAGGAAATCCGCCGGAACACCTTCCAGTTCGTCAAGGGGCTTCCCGCCAACAACGTGTTGTTGACCGGCAGTCGCGGCACCGGCAAGTCCTCATTGGTCAAGGCTTTGCTGAATGAGTTCGCCGATCAGGGCCTGCGGGTCATCGAAGTGGACCGTGACTTGCTCAACGATCTGCCGGATATCATGGCGCTGGTTTCACACCGGCCGGAACGTTTCATCATTTATTGCGATGACCTCTCCTTCACGGCGGATGACGCCAGTTATCGCGCCCTGAAAACGACGTTGGACGGCAGTCTGCATGCGGGTAGCGACAATGTGCTGATTTACGCCACCAGCAACCGTCGCCACCTGCTGCCGGAATACATGACCGACAACCTCCAGACCACGGTCGGCGAGGATGGCGAGATTCATCCCGGCGAAGCTGTCGAGGACAAGATATCCCTTTCTGACCGTTTCGGCATGTGGTTGTCATTTTACGCCATGACGCAGGATGCCTATCTCGACATCGTCAGCCACTGGTTAGGCACATACCAGTTACCGTTGACGCCGGAGGCCAGGATGGCCGCCTTGCAATGGGCGCAGGGACGCGGCAATCGCTCGGGGCGAAGCGCGGCGCAGTTCGCCCGTGACTGGGCCGGACGGCAGGCGCTGTAATCGCCGTCAGTGCAAGCTGTCTTCCGCAGTAATATCAAAACTTTCCGGGGGCAAGCCGAGCAGGCGTCGCCGATACATGCCTTCATAAGCTGATTCGAGATAGCGTGTGGTCCGCGCCGTATCGAACAAGCGGCTTTGCAGGCGTCTCGCCCCCCAGTCCCGACGCAAGGCCGTCAGCTTTCCGGGGTTATGCGCCAGCTCCAGGGCGCGTGCTTCGTACTCGGCGGGCGTTGCGCAGGCAAGCCCCCGCAAATCCGCCGCCTTGAGCAGGCTTGTCGCTACCCTCGCCGCGAAAGTCGATCCGGTACAGGTCAGCACCGGCAATCCTCCCCACAAGGCGTCACAAGCCGTGGTGTGGGCGTTGACAGGCCAGGTATCCAGGAACAGGTCAGCCAACTGCAGGCGCGCCAGATGTTCGGATACGTTCAACACCGGTGCAAAGACCAATCGTTCCGGAACAACACCCCGGTATCCGGCTTCCCTGCGTATATTGTTCCGGCCAGCTTCAGTACCGTCGAGCAGCCATAGCACGCTGCCGGGCGTTTGTTGCAACAGGCGCATCCAGATGTCGAAGACGGCAGGTGTCAATTTGCCGTGATTGTTGAAACAGCAGAAGACCATACCGTGCTCCGGGAGTGCCATCGCCTGGCGGGTCGGAATCGCTTTTGCAATTTCGCGGCGATCGTCATTCACCAGGTAAGATTCGGGCAGCCTGACCACCTTTTCGCTGTAGGCGTCTTCCTCGCCTTGCGGAATGACCGTCGCATCGGCGATGAGATAATCCATAAACGGTAGCCCGGTAGTGCCGGGATATCCCAGATAACTGACCTGAACCGGCGCCGGGCGCGAAGCCAGGATGCCCGGTCGGGCATGCGTGGTGTGCCCTTTCAGGTCGACAGCGATATCGATACCCAGTTCGCGGATACGGTCGGCTACTTCGGCATCGTCAATCTGGCTGACATCCAGAAAACGGTCAAAGGCGGCTGTCAGACGTGTCCGTATGTTTCCCTGATCGGGACCATAGGAGAAGGCTGTGATCTCGAAGCGGTTCCGGTCGTGCCGTTCAAACAGCCCGGCCATCAGGAACGCGGTGGCGTGATCATGAAAGTCGGCGGACAGATAGGCGACGCGGATACGTTCATCCGGACGGCATGTCCCTTCGCCTCGTGCTCTGATGGCGGGTAACTCCGGAAAGCGTGAGGATGAGATCTCGGCATTCCGGTATTCGTCGCGGGCGGACTCGGAAGCCATCAGGTAGGCAAAAGGGGTAATGACCTTCTTTCCCGCCATGACACCGTCCCGCAACCGGGCGACGGTTTCATCGAACTGACGCCAGTCACAACTGAATTGCCGTGCATAGAACAATTTGCCCAATGCATAGGGATAGTCCGGTTCCAGGGCGGTCAGTCTTTCAAAACAGCCGGCGGCCTCCTGGTGACGCCACAGCAGGAACAGCAGGTTGCCAAGGTTATTAAGAATCTCGACATGATCAGGCTGTATTGCAAGCGCGCACTTGAAGGTGTCTGCGGCAGCGTGGTAGTCCTTCCGGGCGGTCAGGCTCAGACCCTGATTGAAGAGAATATCCGGGCGGTGCGGTTCTATCGCCATCGCCCGCGCGTACACCGTCAAGGCCTCAGCGTGTCGCCCCAGCCGGGCCAGACACAAGGCCCGATTGCCAAGGGCATCAGCGTCATTTGGTCGGATTTTCAGCAGTTTTTCAAAGACATTTCCGGCTTCGTCATAGCGCTCCATTCCGGCCAGGGTCAGTCCCAGGTCGTGCAGAACATCTTCCTGGTCGGGAAAAACACAAAGCAAATCCAGGAGCTCTTCGAGAGCCTCATCAAGACGGCCTGCGGTGCGGGCCTGTCTGGCTCGGGCCAGAAAAGCCAGCCGCAAACGCTGCCGTCGACGAGGGTCAAGAAGAAACAACGCGAGGACTCCGTGTCAATGCGGTGGGCGCTTGCAGGGCATTGCAAAACGAGAGGACAAACGTAAAACGGGTTGCTAGAATCTGCAACCCGTTGCTCCCCGTAGTTAAATGGATATAACGGCCCCCTCCTAAGGGGCAGTTACAGGTTCGATTCCTGTCGGGGGGACCATCCATCCCTAGTGCAATGTCTCATCATTGAAGAGCGTGTCGGCGTTCAGTCCCTCGCGCATCAGTATCTCCCGCAGACGTCGCAGGGCGTCAACCTGTATCTGCCGGACACGTTCACGGGTCAGGCCGATTTCCTCGCCTACCCTTTCCAGCGTTGCGGCCTCATAACCGGCCAGACCGAAGCGCCGCATCAGCACTTCACGCTGCCTTTCCGGCAACTGCTCCAGCCAATGTTCCAGATTATGGTTCAGGTCATCATTCTGGATGGTATCCGCCGGATTGGCCGTATGGGGATCCGCCAGGGTGTCCAGCAGGCTCTTTTCGGAGTCACCGGCCAGCGGCGTATCGATAGAGGTTACGCGTTCCGTCAGCCCGAGCATGTGCTTGACCACTTCGATGGGCTTTTCAAGCAGCGTGGCGATTTCCTCGGCGCTGGGGTCGTGATCAAGCTTCTGGCTCAGCTCGCGGGCGGCGCGCAGATACCAGTTCAACTCCTTCACCACATGAACCGGCAATCGTACGGTTCGGGTCTGGCTCATCAGCGCGCGTTCGATGGTCTGGCGGATCCACCAAGTGGCGTAGGTGGAAAACCGGAAGCCGCGCTCGGGATCGAATTTCTCGACGGCATGGATCAGGCCCAGATTGCCTTCCTCGATCAGATCGAGGAATGACAAGCCGCGATTGACATAGCGCCGGGCGATTTTCACGACCAGGCGCAAATTGCTTTCAATCATGCGCTTGCGGGCTGACTCATCCCCTTGCCGGGCCAGACGGGAAAAATAGACTTCTTCCTCGGCGGACAGCAAAGGCGAAGCGCCGATGTCGTGAAGATAGATCTGGGTATTGTCCGTACTACCGGGAACCACGGTTTTACGGACTTTCGGAGCGGATGCGGGTATTTTTGAAGTTGTCATGGCACTGCCTCCCCTTTCTGGACAGAGGGTCGGCAGGCTGGATTCAGTTCATGGCGGGTAATTGCGTCAGCGGATCAATCGGTTTGCCCTTGTAACGGATTTCGAAGTGCAGCTTGTCACGCTCCGCACCCGAAGAACCCAGTTCGGCAATCGTCTGTCCCAGCTTGACGCGCTGCCCCTCACTGGCAATCAGCCGGTCATTATGGGCATAGGCGGAAATGTAATCTTCGCTGTGTCGCACGATGATCAGTTTTCCGTAGCCCACCAGACCTTCGCCGGCATAGACAACCACCCCATCGGCGGCTGCCCGGACCGGGTCTCCCCGAGTGCCAGATATATCAAGTCCCTTGCTGCCAACACCTTCGCTGCTAAACCGCTGGAGCAGCGCGCCATTGGCAGGCCACCCCCATTTGAGTGAACCATTTTTCGGCAGTGCTTGCACCGGGGAACTGACAGACGGTGCGGTTTTGGCGATTGTGGCCGCCGCCGGTTTGACGGGGGGCATGGCCGGTTTGGAGGGCGTTGGCGCCGGTTTCTTGACGGAAGGCTCCTTTGCGGCCGGTGGTGTGGCTGCCGCCACCGGCTTGCTCACCGGCTTTGCAGGCTCCTCGGCGGGCTTGCCCTCTTCTTCCAGACGCAGGGCCTGATCGGCGTAAATGGTGAATTTGTCAT
Source organism: Fluviicoccus sp. (assembly GCA_036273075.1). Taxonomy (GTDB): domain Bacteria; phylum Pseudomonadota; class Gammaproteobacteria; order Pseudomonadales; family Moraxellaceae; genus Fluviicoccus. The sequence goes on from DASUIL010000253.1 coordinate 23,973, forward strand.
CCAGGTTGTTGATTTTCGCCAGATCCTTGTAATCCTTGTCGAAGCGCATGGCGATCGCCCAAAGCGTATCACCGGCCTTGACGCGATAGAGCGGATAGGCAAGCGACGGTAAGGGTTCCCGGACTTTGCCAGCCTCGGCTGATGCTGCAGCCTCAGGCTTCTTGTGCATGCTGCACGCTGACATACCGGACACGATCGCCAGGCCTGCGGCCAAGGCGGCGGCAGTTCGCATGGATGGATAACGCATGATTCTTCAGGTTCCTTGTTGACGTTCAAGCCAGTCGGTCAGCGCGGGCAAGGCCTCGTGACTGGTCAGGTCGGTTTGTAACGGCGTCAGGCTGACATAGCCTTGGTCAATCGCATGAAAATCAGTGCCGGACTCAGTCCGGTTTGGATTCCCCGCCAGACCGATCCAGTAAGCCTTCCGTCCCCGGGGGTCTTCAACCGTACTCACGGAAAAACCGCGTTCACGCTTGCCGAGACGGGTCAGGCGGAAACCCTTAATGTCTTCCGGGGGCATATCGGGGACATTCATGTTGATCATGTTGTGGACTGGCAATTGCAGCGCCTTCCAGTTCTGCACCAGTTGCACGACCAAGGCTGCCGCCGCCCGGTAGTGATCCGGCTCGGAATACTGTTTCACTGAGGCGCCGCAGAGGGAAACCGCCAGAGATGGTTTTCCCAGGAACCGGCCCTCCAGCGCCGCACCTACCGTACCGGAATAAAGCACATCGTCCCCAAGATTGGCGCCGGCGTTAATGCCGGAAATGACCATGTCCGGCTCTTCCTCGAAAAAGCCGTTCACCGCCAGATAGACACAATCGGCCGGCGTGCCGTTGACCGACCAGAAACCATTGGAGAGTCGCAGCGGCCTCAAAGGACGATCGAGGGTCAGCGCGCTGGAGAAGCCGCTACGCTCGCTTTCCGGGGCCACCACGGTGACATCGGCAACAGTTTTCAAGGCGTCCGCTAATGCGGCCAGTCCCGGCGCCAGAACGCCGTCATCATTACTCAAGAGGATACGCATGATTTACCCGGCAGGAAACAACAGTACCACGGCGTGGGCTTCAATCCCTTCGCGGCGTCCGACAAAACCCAGCTTTTCAGTGGTCGTTGCCTTGATACTGACACAGTCGACAGCGATACCCAAGTCCTCGGCAATCCGCTGCTGCATGAGCAAAATATGAAGCGACAACCTGGGGCGCTCTGCCAGTACGGTAAGATCGCAATTCCCGACGACATAGCCGCGGTCATGCACCAGCCCCATGACGCGTCGCAGAAGCACGCGACTGTCCGCCTGACGATAGGCGGGATCGGTATCCGGAAAATGCTTGCCGATATCGCCAAGCGCCAGCGCACCGAGCAGCGCGTCGCACAAGGCATGCAAGGCGACATCACCATCGGAGTGGGCGATCAGGCCGCAGTCGTGAGCAATGCGGACTCCGCCAAGAGTGACATGGTCCCCTTCGCCAAAACGGTGGACATCAATACCGTGACCGATGCGGGGAAATGATTTCATCATCATTGACTCAGAAAATAAGTAGCCAGTTCCAGATCTTCAGGATACGTAATCTTGATATTCCGGGGACTTCCGGCAACAAGCAAAGGCTGGAAGCCCAGATGCTCGATGGCGGAGGATTCATCGGTGAGGGCCCTGCCTTCGGCAGCCGCTGTTTCCAGAGCACGGCGCAGCAGGCCATATCGGAACATCTGCGGTGTCTGAGCCTGCCAGACATGATCGCGGGGAAGCGTTGCCCGGACTCGAGGCTGTGTCGAAAATGAGTGTTTCAGCGTGTCCCGTACCGGCAGCGCCAGCAATCCGCCGACCGGATCTTCGCCGGCTTCCCTGACAAGCTTCTCGAGATCATCCCTTACCAGGCATGGCCGGGCGGCATCGTGGACCAGCACCCAGTCATTCTCGTCGCAATCCAGAACCCTGAGGCCCGCCAGCACAGAATCGGAGCGTTCGGCCCCACCGGTGGTAAAACGGATCTTGTCCGGATGGCTAAATGCAAGTGTTGCTGCGGTTTCATCATCGTGATGCACCGCAACAATTACTTCTGACAGCTGGGAGAGTTCGGTGAGGCGGTTGATGGTCCATTGCATGACCGTCAAGCCGCCGATCACAAGATACTGCTTCGGAACAGCACTTCCGAAACGCTTGCCGGCGCCGGCAGCCGGAATGACCGCACGCAGTTTCAACGGGTTTCGCCGGACTGCGCCGGATTGGCATTTTGAGCGCGGGTAACACGCACAAACGTTTCCCCATTCTTGATCATGCCCAGATCGAGCCGGGCATGCTCCTCAACCGCTTCCAGCCCCTGTTTCAGGTCACGCACCTCGGCCTCAAGGATGCGGTTGCGTTCAGCCAGCCGGTCATTCTCAGCCTGACGGGCCTCGATCTGCATTTGCAGTTCGTTGTTGTCGGCCATACCACCTTCGCCCAGCCACAGTTTGGCCTGCAACCAGACAATCGCCAGCAGCGCTACCAGAAAAACCGTCCTGCCGAACAGGGAATTAAGCATGTGCACACCTTCGGAAACGGGGTTGGGAGATCCACCCCGTCATCCACTCCAGATTAACGGAAGGCGCGGAATTCCGCACGTCCGCGATAGGCCGCCACATAATCCAGCTCCTGCTCGATGCGCAGCAGCTGGTTGTATTTGGACATACGGTCCGAACGGCACAGCGAACCGGTCTTGATCTGACCGGCTGAGGTTGCCACGGCCAGATCGGCAATGGTGGAGTCCTCGGTTTCGCCGGAGCGGTGGGAAATCACGGTGGCGTAACCGTTCTTCTTGGCCAGATAGATGGCTTCCAGCGTTTCGGTGAGCGTGCCGATCTGGTTGTACTTGATCAGGATGGCGTTGGCGACGCCTTCATTGATGCCGCGCTGCAGAATGGCCGGGTTGGTCACGAAAAGGTCGTCGCCGACCAGCTGGATTTTGTTGCCGATCTTGTCGGTCAGCAGCTTCCAACCCGCCCAGTCGGATTCATCCAGGCCGTCTTCCACCGAGATGATCGGATACTGGCGGGTCAGACCGGCCAGGTAATCGGTGAACTGGTCGGAATCGAAGGACTTGCCCTCGCCTTCCAGATGATACTTGCCGTTCTTGTAGAACTCGCTGGCGGCGCAGTCCAGAGCCAGGTGGACGTTATCGCCCGCCTTGTAGCCGGTCTTTTCAATGGCTTCCATGATTACTTGCAGCGCTTCTTCATTGCTGCGCAGGTTGGGGGCAAAACCACCCTCATCACCAACGGAAGTGCTGAGACCCTTGGACTTCAGCACGCTCTTCAGGGCGTGGAAGATTTCCGCGCCGCAACGCAGCGCTTCGGTAAAGGAGGTAAAGCCGACGGGCTCGACCATGAACTCCTGGATGTCCACCGTATTGTCGGCGTGCTCACCGCCGTTCAGGATGTTCATCATCGGCACGGGCATGGTGTACGAGGTCTGACCGTTCAGGCTGGCAATGTATTCGTACAGCGGGACGCGCTTGTCAAGGGCCGCCGCACGGGCGCAGGCCAGGGAAACGGCCAGCATGGCGTTCGCACCCAGCTTGGACTTGTTCTCGGTATTGTCCAGGGCAATCATGGCCTGGTCGATGGCCTGCTGTTCGTAAACGGAACGGCCGGTCAGCAGTTCGCAGATATCACGGTTCACATTGCCGACGGCGGTCAGGACGCCCTTGCCGACATAGCGCTTCGGATCCTTGTCACGGAGTTCCAGGGCCTCGCGGGAGCCGGTGGATGCGCCGCTGGGTGCGCAGCCGCGTCCGATAACGCCGGACTCCAGGATCACATCGGCCTCGATCGTGGGGTTGCCACGGGAATCAAGGATTTCACGGGCACGAATATCGATAATCTTGGACATGT
>DASUIL010000254.1:0-8374 GCA_036273075.1 Fluviicoccus sp.
CCCTGCGAAACCGGTTGCCGCGCCCGCCCCGGTAGCGGTGACAACCCAAGCGTTTGCTCCCGTCGCCACCCCAGTACTGACGACCGTTACCCCGCCGCCCGGGGAAAACTCCGTCGCCGCCCAACCCACCGCCGCGCCGAATGCCGTGGCGGGTGCCGCAGCAGCTGACGTCGGCGGCTCCGGCTCTATCGCCGCACAGGGAGCAACCCCCGGGCTTGCCGGGGGGGCTGGTCAGCCGGCCGCCGGTGTCGTGGCGAATAGCGGTAGTCAGGGCAGCGGCTCCGGCGTCGGTTCACGCCACGCCCGCCACCCTTACTTTGGCAAGCTGAAAGCCTGGCTGAACGCCCACAAGACTTATCCCGCCGCGCTGAAAAAAGCCAAGACTCAGGGCACGGTGCTGCTCACCTTCACCATCGGCCGCAGCGGCGAGCTGCTGTCGTCCCGCATTGTCACCGGCTCCGGCGAACCGGGGCTGGACCAGGCGGCGCTGGACATGCTGCAACGCGCCAGCCCGATGCCGCCACTGCCCGACGAGCTGGGCCTCGACAAGCTGACGCTGACCATTCCCGTCGAGTATTCGCTGATTACCCGCTAAGCCTTCATTTTCAGGAGACCATCATGTCCGCCAGTCCGATCCGCAAACCCGCCTCGCTGCGCGCCGCCGCCCCGTCCCGCCCCGCCGTGATCCTGGGCGTTTCCGCCGCGCTGCTGTCGCCATCGGTGCTGGCGGAAGAGGCGGTGGTCAGTCTGGACACCCTGCAGGTGGAAGGCCGCGCCATCGACACCAATCCCTACGCCCAACCCGGCGCGCCCTACAAGGCGCGGGTCTCCGGCGACGCCCGCCATCAGGAGCCGCTGGCCGAGACGCCGCAGACGATCAGCGTGCTGACCAAGACCCAGATCGAGGAATCCGGCCGTTCCGACCTGCGCGAGATCTTGCAGGCGCAGCCCGGCATCACCCTCGGCACCGGCGAGAACGGCAACGCCTTCGGCGACCGCTACATCATTCGCGGCTACGAGGCCCGCAGCGACGTGTTTGTCGACGGCCTGCGCGACCCCGGCATGACCATCCGCGAAAGCTTCGCCAGCGAGCAGGTGGAAGTTTCCAAGGGTCCCAACGCCACCTTCGCCGGGCGCGGCACCATCGGCGGCGCCGTCAACAGCGTCAGCAAGCAGGCGGGGACCGAATACGATTTCACCAAGCTGAAGGCCGGCTTCGGCACCGACGACTACCGCCGCATCGAACTGGACGCCAACCACCGCCTCAGCGACACCGCCGCCTTCCGCGCCAACCTGCTGCAGGCCTACGAACAGATTCCCGACCGGGGTCCCGCCGACCGCGAGCGCACCGGCTATGCCTTTTCACTGCTGCTGCAACCGCTGGACAAGCTGGAACTGCTGGCCGATGTCTATCACCTGACCGCGAAGGACAAGCCGGACCTGGGCACCTACATCGCGCCGAACGGCGGCACGCCGCGCGCCGATATTCCGGTCTATCTGCAAAACCAGGATTTCCTGACCGCCGATGTCGACGTGGCGACGCTGCGCGCCACGTATCGCTTCAACGACGGCCTGCGCCTGAGCAACAGCCTGCGGCGCGGCAGCTCCGAAAACGCCTATGTCACCACCGGCGCGCGCGGCACGGTGCGCGGCGCCAACGACAGCGCGCCCGGCATCGACACCATCACCCTCAGTTCGCACAACGGTTGGCAACAGGTGGATTATCTGGCCGACCAGCTCAACCTGTTCCTGGACACCACGCTGGCGGGCAAGCTGCACAAATTCATCTTCGGCGCGGAATACACCGACTCGCAGGTGCTGAACGGCGTCTACACCGGACTGACCGCCGCCAACAACGCCAATGCCAACTGCATGACCGGGACCGCGACCGCCAACAATGCCTACTGCATCCTCGACGCCAATGGCAATGTCATCGGCAATATCGGCGGGCTGATGGGCCGCAGCCCGAACCAGGGTTTGTGGGATTCGGACTGGCGGATCAAAACCGTGTCGCTGTCGGTGATGGATACCGTCGAGCTGAGCGACAAGCTGGAAGTGTTCGGCGGCGCGCGCCTCGACCGCTTCGACTACCGCAACACCGTGCAGAACACCGGCACGCTGGCGCAAACCGTCTATGCCTATGACGACAACCTGTGGAATTTCCACCTCGGCACCGTCTACAAGCTGACCGAGGAAGGCAACGTCTACCTGAACTGGAGCACCGCTTCCGAGATCAACGGCGGCGAATCCGACCTGGGCGCGAACTGCGGCTACGGCGGCGTCTGCACTGTCAACGGCAATCCAGCGCTGGTCACCGAAAGCCGCCCGGAAAAGACCACCAATATCGAACTGGGTACGAAGTGGAACCTGTTCGGCGAGAAGCTGCTGGCCACCGCCGCCGTGTTCCGCATCACCAAGGACGAGGTGATGGAAGGGCTGAGCGCCAACAGTTACACCACCACCGGCACCCTCAACAGCGGCAAGAACCGGGTACAGGGGATTGAACTCGGCCTGAGCGGCAACCTGACCGAGGCGCTGAGCACGCAGTTCGGCGTGGCGGTGATGAAATCGGAAGTGCTGAAGTCCGTCGCCGACCCGACCGGCGTCGGCCATACCCTCAGCAACTTCGCCGAGAACAGCGCCTTCCTGCAATTGCACTACGACTTCACGCCGAAATTCGCCTTCGGCGGCACCGTCACCTACGCCAGCGAGCGCTATGCCGGTCAGCCTGACAGCGCCGCCGCCTGGAACGCGACGACCGGCACTTATGCCTATGAAGTTCCGGCCTACACCGTGCTCGACCTGTTCGCCACCTATGCCTTTACCCCCAAGGCCAGCGTGCGCCTGAACGTGGCCAACGTCACCGACGAGGACTACTACCTGGCCGCCTACCGCAGCGGCGCGTTCACCTACATCGGCGACGCCCGCAACGCCAACGTGACGCTGAGCTATGAGTTCTGAACCCCACCGCCTGCCCGTCGGGCCATCCACCGGAGTTGATGATGCTGACCGTGATTGAAAACCTGCTGGACCCCGCCACCGTGGCGGCTTTCCGCGCCCGGCTGGAGAGCGCCGGCTGGGAGGACGGCCGGGTGTCCGCCGGGTCGCTGGCAGGTCCCGTGAAACAGAACCAGCAATTGCCCGCCGACTGCCCGGTGCGCATGGAGCTGGGCAACATCATTCTAAGGGTGCTGGGCAACCATCCCCTGTTCCTGTCCGCCGCGTTGCCGGAAAAGATCTATCCGCCGCGCTTCAACCGCTACCGCGACCAGGAGCATTTCGGCACCCACATCGACAGCGCCGTCATGAGCTTCGGCCCGGACCGCCGCACCCTGCGCACCGACCTGTCGGCCACCCTGTTCCTGACCGATCCGGCCGATTATGACGGCGGCGAGCTGACCATCGAGACCCGTTACGGCGCGCAGGCGGTGAAGCTGGCGGCCGGGGATCTGGTGCTGTATCCCGCCGACAGCCTGCACCGCGTTACCCCGGTCACGCGCGGCGTGCGTGTCTGCGCCTTTTTCTGGATCCAGAGCATGGTGCGCGACGAGGGCGAACGCACGCTGCTGTTCGATCTGGATCAGTCGATCCAGGCGTTGACCGCCGCACAGACCCCGCCGGAGGCGCTGTTGCCGCTGACCGGCATTTACCACAACCTGCTCCGCCGCTGGGCGAGCGTTTGATTGACCCGGAGAACTGCCATGAAACACATCCTGACCGCTGCTGCATTGATGCTGGCTTCCGGCCTGGCCTCGGCCGCCGCCGATTGCCCGAAGGCCCCGCAAAGCCAGTGGTTGCCGGTGCTGGAGATGCAGAAGAAAATCGTCAATGAGTACGGCTTTGCCATCAAACGCTTTGTGACGGACGGCAACTGCTACGAAATCTACGGCTGGGGGCTGAACGAGGCCAAGACCAAATTCGTCGAGGTGGAGGTCTATTTCAACCCGGTGACCGGCGCCATCGTCAAGAAGAAGGTGCGGGACTGAGCCATGACGCTGACGGTGTGGCCGCTGGCCGTCCGGCTGTTCCACTGGATGAACGCCGCACTGTTCCTGGCGGCGTTCTGGCTGCTGGAGGGCGGGGAGGACTGGCATGCGCGCGCCGGGTACGGCGTGGCGGGGCTGGTGCTGTGGCGCATCGCGTACGGGTTGTTTGGACGTGGTCCGGTGGCGTTCCGCGCCTTCTGGCCGACGCCGTCGCGGTTGCGGCGCTATATCGCTGTCTTCCCGGACCGTGACGGCGAATTTCCCGGCCACAACCCGGCGAGCGCGCTGATGATCCTGTTCCTGCTGGCGGGCCTGCTGCTGACGGCGTTCACCGGCTGGCTGCAGGAAACCGATCACTTCTGGGGCGAGGAATGGGTGCAGCGGCTGCATGAAATTGCGGCCGATACGGTAATGGCGGCCGTGGCGCTGCACGTGGCGGCGGTGCTGCTGATGCAGCGACTGAGCGGCAAGCCGCTGTTGCGGGCGATGGTGAAGCGCTAGGGCGACCGGTGTCATCAAACCGACACGATGCTGTCATGTGACCGTCAATCCCCCGGCGCATTCTGGCGTGGATGAAAAATATCCAAACCACCCAGGGTCGCCGGACTTCCCGTTTGTTCCGGCCTGTTGGACCCTGCAGCCGGAGTACCGTCCGCATGAACAAGCTGAACCCGCTGTCCCCCATTCCCGTCGCCGACTGGGACCTGGCCTGGTGCCTGCGCTTCAACCGCTATTCCGCCCACCGCGCCATCGCCGTTTTCTTCAAGCATATCAGTCGTCTCGGTAACGGCCGTTTCTGGTACGCGCTGCTGGCGCTGATTGCCGTGACGGAAGGCTTGCCCGCGCTGCCGCTGCTGGGGCAGACGTTGCTGACCGCCGGAGTCGGCGTGCTGATCTACAAGCTGCTGAAACAACGCACACTGCGGCCCCGGCCTTATCAGGTGCACCAAGCGGTGGTGCTGGGTGAGCGGCCGCTGGACCATTTCAGTTTTCCCTCCGGGCACACGCTGCACGCGGTGCTGTTCACGGTGATGCTGGGCGCGCACTTCCCGGCGCTGCTGCCCGTGCTGCTGGTGTTCACGCCGCTGGTGGCGCTGTCGCGGATGGTGCTGGGGCTGCATTATCCGACCGATGTGCTGGCCGGTGCCTGTCTGGGCGGGACGCTGGGCGCACTGGGCTTGTGGCTGTTCTGAGCCGCGCCCGTTCACCCCTTCTTCGGAATGGTTGCAAGCCGCCGGTCTTCGGCTATAACGGCAGGAACCGTTTCCACCGCGAGAGTGCGCCATGCCCGTTACCCGTCAGACCGTTTTCCTGCCCGGCGGCTCGACCGGCATCGGGCTGGCCATCGCCCGGCAACTGGCGGCGGGCGGCAACCGCCTGTGCCTGTTCGCGCGCAATCCCGTCAACCTGGCGGCGGCGGTGGCCGAGCTGGAAGCGCTGGGGGCGAAGGCTTACGGCTATGCCGTTGATGCCGCCGACTACCCGGCCCTGCAGGCCGCCTTCGCCGATGCCGTGCGCGACGCCGGGCCGCCCGCGCTGCTGGTCAATTGCGTCGGCCGCGCCTATCCCCGCCATTTTGAAGACATCGCCCACGGCGAGATGCTGGATACGCTGCGCGTCAATTTCGGCAGCATGTGGAACGCGGCGCAGCTGGTGTTGCCCTACATGAAGGCGCGCGGCGGCGGGCATGTTGTGAATACGGCGTCGCTGGGCGGCTTCATCGGCGTGTTCGGCTATGCCGATTATTCGGCGTCGAAATTCGCCGTGATCGGTTTTTCCGAGGTGCTGAAGCAGGAGTTGCGGAAGTACGGCATCAAGGTGCAGGTGCTGTGTCCGCCGGATACCGAGACGCCCGGTTTCGCCACCGAGAACCGGACCAAGCCGCGCGAGACGCAGCTGATCAGCGAGAGCGCGCGGCTGATGCAGCCGGACGAGGTGGCGCGGCTGGCGGTACGGCAGATGCGCGGCGGGGGGTTCATGGTGATTCCGGGGATGGACGGGCGGTTGTCGTGGTGGTTGAAGCGCTGGTGGCCGGGGTTGGTGGATTGGGTGATGGGGAGGGCGATTCGCAAGGCGCAGGGGGGCGGGCGTTAGCGGATCTTTTTTCTTTAATTCCGGCATCCGCCTGCCGCGGGCCCTTCTTTTTGTCTTGGCAAAAAGAAGGCAAAAACCGTGTCCTTCGCCAAAACTCGCGGGCCGGGATGCCTCCGGGCCGCCTTTCTGATTTCGGTGCTTCGTTGTCCGGCATGTTGGCTCAAACAGTTGGCTGCGGACGGCGGGGTGAGGATTGAGGGGTGGTTAAGCTTCTCCCGCCTTGTCCTCCGTCATTTTTCCCTTTCTCCCTCCCGCCTAAAATCCCCCGCACTTCCCCCACGTCCCGGCCCTCATGGATCTCTCGCAGTACGTTCACACCTTTGGCCACGACCTGCAGGCCCGCCACGGCCAGCGCGTGCATAAGGTGGCGCTGAATGTCGGTTTTACCTGCCCCAACCGCGACGGCAGCAAGGGGCGCGGCGGCTGCACTTTCTGCAATAACGAATCCTTTGCCCCCGAACGCCAGCCTTCGCGCAGCGTCAGCGACCAGATCCAGTCCGGCGCGCTGGCGGTGCAGCGCCTGACCGGGGCGCGCAAGCTGATGGCCTATTTTCAGGCCTATACCAATACCTACGCCGAGATCGACCGCCTGCGCCGCCTCTATGACGAGGCCCTGGCGCATCCCGATGTCATCGGCCTGTCGGTGGGCACCCGGCCGGACTGCGTGCCGCTGGAGGTGCTGGACCTGCTGGCCGGATACCGCGACCGGGGCTACGAGGTGTGGCTGGAACTGGGGCTGCAAAGCGCGTTCGACGAGACGCTGTCGAAGGTGAATCGCGGTCACGGTTTTGCCGAATACGCCGAAACCACGCGGCAGGCGCGGGCGCGCGGGCTGCCGGTATGCACGCACCTGATCCTCGGCTTGCCGGGCGAGAACGCCGACCATGCGCGGCAGACGCTGCGGCAGGTGCTGGAGGTCGGCACCGACGGCTTGAAGCTGCATCCGCTGCATGTGGTGAAGGCGACGATGCTGGCCTTCCAGTGGAAGCGCGGCGAGTACACGCCGATGTTGGAAAACGATTACGTGGAACAGTGCATCGACCTGATCGCCCTTACGCCGCCGGAGGTGGTATTCCACCGCCTGACCGGCACGGCGAGCGCCGATATCCTGCTGGCCCCGGCCTGGTGCGAGCACAAGTGGCCGGTGATCAACGCCATTACCCGGGGGCTGGCGGCGCGCGGCTTGTCGCAAGGCGCAGCGCTGGGTCGTCCCTATCGTCAGGAGAGTGCGCATGACGGCATCGCCGCTTGAACTGGTGTGCCCGGCCGGGTCGCTGGCCGCGCTGAAGACGGCCATCGATAACGGCGCGGACTGCGTCTATACCGGCTTCCGCGATGACACCAACGCGCGCAATTTTCCCGGCCTGAATTTCGACGAGGCGACGCTGCGGCAGGCGGTGGATTACGCCCATGCGCGCGGCAAGCAGGTCTTCACTGCGCTGAATACCTACCCGCAGGCGGGCGGCATGGACCGCTGGCGCTCGTCGCTGGACCGGGCGATGGCGGCGGGGGTGGATGCGCTGATCATCGCTGACCTCGGCCTGCTGCAATACGCCCGCCGGACGTATCAGGACGCCCGGCTGCACCTGTCGGTGCAGGGCTCGGCCACCACCGCCGGGGCGCTGGAGTTCTATTACCAGCAGTTCGGCATTGCCCGGGCGGTGCTGCCGCGCGTGCTGTCGCTGGGGCAGATCGCCGCCGTGCTGCGGCAGACGCCGGTGGAGATCGAGGTCTTCGGTTTCGGCAGCCTGTGCGTGATGGTGGAAGGGCGCTGCCTGCTGTCCTCCTACGCCACCGGTGATTCGCCCAACAACCACGGCGCCTGCTCGCCCGCGCCCGCGGTGCGCTGGGACCACGGCCCGGCCGGGCTGGAAACGCGGCTGAACGGCGTGCTGATCGACCGTTTCGGCGAGGGCGAGAAGGCCGGGTATCCGACGCTGTGCAAGGGCCGCTTCAAGGTCCATGACGACACCTATTACGCCATTGAGGAACCTACCAGCCTGAACACGCTGGAACTGCTGCCGAAGCTGATCGGCATGGGGGTGAAGGCGATCAAGATCGAGGGCCGCCAGCGCAGTCCGGCCTACATCGCCACCGTCGCCCGCACCTGGCGGCAGGCCATTGACCACGCCTTGCGCGACCGCGAGCGCTATATCGTGCGCAGCGACTGGACCACGGACCTGGACCGGCTTTCGGAAGGCAGCCAGCACACGCTGGGGGCCTATCACCGTCCCTGGAAATAACCGGAGTATGACCATGACCGCATCCGCCCGCCTGTCGCTGGGCCCCTTGCT
>DASUIL010000255.1:0-5597 GCA_036273075.1 Fluviicoccus sp.
GCGTTAGCCTTGGCCAGATCGGCAATCTTGGCGACTTCCTTCTCGAACTCGGGCTTGATCACGGCCTTGCCGGAATCGAAGACGATGTTGATCTTTTCTTCGATCTTCTCGGTCTTGGCGATGGTCACGGTCTTGGTGCAGCCCTTGTCATCGACAACTTCGTTGGCCGGGGTGGCCGGGCACTTGTCATTGACGTTGATCACGCCGTCCTTGTCGTCATCCATCGGGCAGCCGTTGGCGCCGACCGGTTGACCCATCGGGGTGTTCGGGCATTCATCGATGCTGTTCGGCACGCGGTCCTTGTCGGCATCCAGCGGGCAGCCGTCAACACCGACTTCCCAGCCGGCCGGGGTGTTCGGGCAACGGTCATTAGCGTCAACCACGCCGTCACCGTCGGTGTCGGACGGTGTGTAGGTTTCCTGCTTCGGCGCGGGTTCCGGCGCATAAACCACCGGCGATTCCGTCTCGCCGAAAGCCAGCTGCAGGCCGACCACGGCCAGGTAGTTGGTCAGGCTGTGATCCGAGTTATGCACGGCGCGCAGTTCACCGCGCAGCGACATGTTGTCGGTCAGGCTGTACAGCACGCCGCCGCCCAGATCCATGGTCGTGTCCTGGGAGGAACCCAGCGAATTGCTGATCTTGCTGCGCGAGAAACCGCCCAGCACATACGGAGACAGGGTATCGGTCTGGAAGGACTCCGGCGAGAACAGCACGTGGCCGCCCATCAGCTTGGTGTCGCCGCTCTTGCCGTATTCGGCTTCGACCGACCAGGAAGGATTGAACATGACGCCGGCGGCCAGGCCGGCATAGACGCCGTCATCAATCGTGACACCGGACGGTTCGTCGGCGGTGTACATGCCCAGCAAGGGGGTGACGGTCACGGCAGCATGGGCCGACAAGGCCATGGGGGCTGCCAGAATGACAGCGAGAGCAGTCCGGTTCAGTTTCATCGAGGTCCTCCTGGGATTCGGATGTCATTTGTGCTGGCTGCTATTGTAGAGACAGTTCACAAATGCGCCAAGCAAGAATGGCAAAAAACAACAAAAGCGGGGAAACGGAGTGAAGACGATTCTTCCCTGTTGGCTTCAACCTTACCGACAGCAGCGCGTCAAGGTCAAGCCATATGTCCTACAGTCGGCGCGGAAAGCGCAAAAAAACCAAAAATTCCCGCCGGCGGCCAGCCGTCGGCGGATGGTGAGGTTAAAATGCCTGCCACAACTCCACCGGCAAGCAAATCATCATGACCGATACCCGACAGCGCTTCTATTTCCGTAACGGCGCACTCCGCGGCGAAATCGTGCGGCTGCAGCAGACGGCGGCTGAAGTTTTCAGCCGCCATGACTATCCGCCCGTAATCCGTAACCTGCTGGCGGAATTGATGGCTGCCAGCGTGCTGCTGACCGCGACACTGAAGATCGAGGGGCGGCTGTCGCTGCTGGCGCGGGGCGACGGCCGCCTGAAGATGATCATGGCGGAGTGCACCCACAACCAGGATGTCCGGGCGCTGGCGCATCCCGACGAGTCGGTTCGGGACTGGCCGGCGGAGGCGTCGCTGGCCGAGCTGCTGGGTCACGGCACCCTGGCCATCACGCTGGAGCCCGCCCAGGGGGAGCGCTACCAAGGCATCGTGCCGCTGGAAAGCCCGCACCTGGCCGGCTGCCTGGAAGACTATTTCCTCCGCTCGGAACAGATTCCCACCCGCATCTGGCTGCAGGCCTCGTCGGAGGGTTCCGCCGGATTGCTGCTGCAGGTGCTGCCCGGCGACCACGACGACGAGGACCTCTGGCCGCGCGCCACCGGGCTGGCCGACACGCTGCGCCCCGCCGAGCTGCTGGAAGTTGCGCCGCAGGATATCCTGTACCGGCTTTACCATGAAGAAGAGGTGGTGCTGCCGCCGGCCGAGGAAGTGCGCTTTGCCTGCTCGTGTTCGCGGGAGCGGACCGGCGAGGGCCTGGTCAGCATCGGGCTGGCCGAGGCCGAGGACATCCTGGCGGAGCAAGGGGAAATCCGTCTGATCTGCCAGTTCTGCCAGACCGAGTACATCTTCACGCCGCAGGACGTCAAGACGCTGTTCAGACCGTCAGTGCACTGACGGCGGCGTCTCCAGCCTGCCGCGCAACGGCAGGCGCACCGTGACCTCCAGCCCGCCCTCGGGATGGTTGCGCAGCTCCAGCGCCCCGTGGTGCAGGGTGACGATGCGCGCCACGATCGCCAGCCCCAGGCCCGAGCCCTGCGACGTGCGGGCGCTCTCGCCGCGCACGAAGGGTTGCAGCAACTCCGGAATGCGGCTCTCGTCAACGCCGGGCCCGTGGTCGCGCACCATGATCCGGATCTCGTTGCGGCCTTCGGCGGCGGACAACTCGACCGGCGGCTCGCCGTAGCGCAGCGCGTTGTTCACCAGGTTGCCCACCAGGCGCTTGATCGCCAGCCGTTTCAGGGGCGCGTCCGGCAAGGGCGCGGGCTCGAAGCGCACCGTGGTCTGGCTGGCGAACTGGGCGGCGACCTCGGCCAGGATCTGGTTGACGTCCACCGGCTCGAAATGCTCCTCGGAACCGTCGCGCATGAAGCTGATGAACTGGTCGAGGATGGCGTCCATATCCTCGATGTCCAGGATCATGCCTTCCGCCAGTTCCTTGTCGGACATGATCTCGGCGGTCAGCCTCAATCGGGTCAGCGGCGTGCGCAGGTCATGGGAGATGCCGGCCAGCATGACAGTACGGTCACGGGCGGACTGCTGGATTTCCTCGCTCATCCGGTTGAAGGCGGTATTCACCGCCCGGATTTCCGAGGGGCCGCGCCCGGTTTCAAGACGCGAGTCGTAATTGCCGCGCGCCACCTGCAGGGCCGCGTGCTGCAGTCGCTTCAGCGGCCGGTTGAGCTGCTTGACGAGGATGACGATGGCGGTCATCGCCAGCAACGGCACGCCGATGACCCAGGCGATGATGATGAAGGGGTTGTATTGGGCAAAGAACAACAGCGGTTCGCGAACCCAGACGTCCTTCATCGAGGGAATATAGACCCACAGCACCGGACGGGGCTTGAATTCAAAGTAGACATCGACCTTTTCCCCCAGCTCCGCCGACAACTGCCCTTCCAGCTCCCGGGTGAACACCTCGGCCAGCGGCTTGTCCTTGATATGAGGGAAATCCTCGGGGTTGCGCACCACCTCGATGCCGGTGGAGTGCAGGATCCAGTCATGCATTTCCTGGGCTTGGGGATTGCGCACCAGTTGCTGCTCGGCGTCGCGCAGCAGTGAAAGGTTCACGGCCGCATAATGGGCGTGCTGACGCATTTCCGGCAGGTACAGGTTCCACCAGAAAAAGGCCAGCGACAGGTACTGGCTGATCACCAGCACGACGCTGATCACCAGCGTTGTCCGCCATACCGAGCTTTTGGGCTTCAGCCGCTGCCAGAGCCAGTGCATGGTCCGGTCAGGCCTTCCCGTCCGGCACAAAAACATAGCCCACGCCCCAGACGGTCTGGATGTAGCGGGCCTTGGTGGGGTTTTCCTCGATCAGGCGGCGCAGGCGCGACACCTGCACGTCGATGGAGCGCTCCATCGCCCCCCATTCCCGGCCCCGCGCCAGGTTCATCAGCTTGTCGCGGGTCAGCGGTTCGCGCGGGTGCTGCACCAGCGCCTTGAGCACGGCAAACTCGCCGGTGGTCAGCGACACGGCATGGCCGTCCTTGCGGAATTCGCGGGTGGACAGGTCCAGCTCCCACGGGCCGAAACGCACCACTTCCACCTGTTGCGACGGCGCGCCGGGCAGCTCGCGCACCTGGCGACGCAGCACCGCCTTGATGCGGGCGAGCAGTTCCTGCGGATTGAAGGGTTTGGGCAGGTAATCGTCCGCGCCCGCTTCCAGGCCGCTGATGCGGTCGGAATCGGCGCCGCGCGCGGTCAGCATGATGATCGGCACCTGGTTGTTGCCGTTGCGCAGGCGGCGGCAGATAGCCAGACCGTCCTCGCCGGGCAGCATGAAATCCAGCACCATCAGCGAGAACAGCTCGCGCGCCAGCAGGCGGTCCATCTGCGAGGCATCCGGCACGGCCTTGACCACGAAGCCCTGCTCTTCCAGGAAGCGCTGCAGCAGGGTGCGCAGGCGGATGTCGTCATCCACGACCAGAATCTTGTGCGCGTCTTTGTGTTCGGGAGTGTCGGGGTGCTTTTCAATGTGATTCTCTCGGCCTTCGGGGGCGTCTTTTCAGCCTAAG
Organism: Fluviicoccus sp.; assembly: GCA_036273075.1. Classification (GTDB taxonomy): domain Bacteria; phylum Pseudomonadota; class Gammaproteobacteria; order Pseudomonadales; family Moraxellaceae; genus Fluviicoccus. Next base: position 4,216 of record DASUIL010000255.1, read on the forward strand.
CTACCACTTTTGCGGGAAAACCTGAACCGGCCGGAAGCGGGTGGTCCGCAATGACATAGAAAATCATGGCGGGATGGCTATAATGCCCGCCATTTCAGGCTCCGCCGGACCACAACCATGAATATGCTGACACAACAGATTGCCCGCGAACTGACCGTCCGCCCCGAACAGGTGCAGGCGGCGGTCGACCTGCTGGACGGCGGCGCCACGGTGCCCTTCATCGCCCGTTACCGCAAGGAAGTGACGCAGGGGCTGGACGACACCCAGCTGCGCAACCTGCAGGAACGCCTGCTGTACCTGCGCGAGCTGGAAGACCGCCGCGCCGCCATCCTCGACAGCATCGGCGAACAGGGCAAGCTGACCGACGACCTGAAAAAGAAGATCCAGGCGGCTGACACCCAGGCGGTGCTGGAAGACCTTTACCTGCCCTACAAGCCGAAGCGCACCACCAAGGGCCAACTGGCCATTGCCGCCGGCATCCAGCCGCTGGCCGACAGCCTGCTGGCCGATCCGACGAAATCGCCGGAAGAACTGGCCGCCGGCTTTGTCTGCGAAGGCTATGCTGACGCCAAGGCGGTGCTGGACGGCGCGAAGTACATCCTGATGGAACGCTTCGCCGAAGACCCGGACCTGCTGGGCAAGGTGCGGCCGTGGTTCCAGCAGGAATCGCACCTGTTCAGCAAGGTGGTGGAAGGCAAGGAAGAGGAAGGCGCGAAATTCCGCGACTATTTCGTCTGCCACGAGAACCTGCTGAATCTGCCCTCGCACCGGGCGCTGGCCATGTTCCGCGGCCGCAATGAAGGCATTCTTACCATCGGCGCGAACCTGCCGGACATCGAGCCGGGCACCTCGCACCCCGGCGAAGGCATGGTGGCCGGGCACAACGGCATCAGCGACCAGGGCCGCCCCGCCGACAAGTGGCTGCAGGAAGTGGTGCGCTGGACCTGGCGCATCAAGCTGCAGCCGCATCTGGAAAGCAATGTGCTGACCGAGCTGAAGCAAAAGGCGGACGAGGAAGCGATCCGCGTCTTCGGCCAGAACCTGAAGAGCCTGCTCATGGCCGCCCCCGCCGGGCTGCGCGCCACCATGGGCCTCGACCCCGGCCTGCGCACCGGCGTCAAGGTGGCGGTGGTCGACCATACCGGCAAGCTGGTGGCGCATACCGCCATCTTCCCGCACGAACCGCGCCGCGACTGGGACGGTTCGCTGGCGACGCTGGCCAAGCTCTGCGCCGCGCACAACGTCGAGCTGATCGCCATCGGCAACGGCACCGCCTCCCGCGAGACCGACAAGCTGGCCGGGGAGCTGATCAGGAAACACCCCGAACTGACCATGACCAAGATCGTGGTCAGCGAAGCCGGGGCTTCGGTGTATTCGGCCTC
>DASUIL010000256.1:0-6373 GCA_036273075.1 Fluviicoccus sp.
GGCGATGAAGAGCGCGGTGTTCATCAGCGGCGGAACATCACGGTTTCGGCAATCAGCAGGATCAGCGACACGAAATTGGCCAGCATGGCGCCGCCCGACAGCGAGACGATGCTGGCCATGGCGCTGGGTGTCATTTCACCAAGGACCTGGGTATGGAAGCCCCAGAGCATGGCGGCGGCCACCAGTTGCAGCACCGCCACCAGGCTGGTGGCCAGCTGTGTCGCGCCCATGTGCGAGCGGTCACCGAATTTCAGCGAGGTGGCGATCAGGTTCACCACCAGTGCGGCGGCGAACTCCCCGACGTGATGCAGTTCCGGGCGGTCGATGTCGCCGATGAAAAAACCGAAATTCAACGTGGCCGCCAGCACGATGAAGAAGGCGAAGATGACTTTTTCCAGATTCATGAAGGCTTCCGGGACTGGGTGTTGAAGAGGGAAGGAATACGCCGAAGCGCGAGTGGCGGCAAGCCCGGCGTCAGTCCGGCAGGTTCCGCAGGGCGGTGCGGATGTCCGCCGCCTGCCGCTCAAGGCGCTCGCGCGGCACGCCGCCGCGCAGCAGTTGCCACAGCTTGGCGAAGATGCCGCCGACAAAGGCCGCGACATCGCCGTCATAGCGCGGCAGTACATGCAGGTGCACATGCGGCACGGTCTGGTGCGCGGCCTTGCCGTCGTTGATGTTGAAATGCAGTGCAGCCGGTTGCAGCGGCGACTGGCGCAGGGCCCGGCCGATGCGGTTGCCGGTTTCGAACAGGTGGGCGCGTTCGGTGTCGGTCAGTTGGTGGACATATTGCGCATGACGCTTGTTCACTACAAGCACATGGCCGGGGCGCATCGGGAACAGGTCCATGAACGCCAGACACAGCGCGTCTTCGTAAACCAGGCTCGCTTCCGCCTCGCGCGCGGCGATGGCGCAGAAAATACAGTGCTTCATTACAGCTCCCGGTAGGGGTCAAACCAGTTCAGCGACTCCAGGGTATGGCCGGTGGGATGGTATTCCGCGCCGCAATAACCGTGGTAACCCATGCGGTCCAGTTGCGTGAACAGGGCGGGATAATCCAGTCCGCCGGTGCCGGGCTGGTTGCGGCCGGGTACATCGGCGAACTGGATATGGCCGATGGCCTCCAGGTTGTCGCGCAATGCCGGCAGCAGGTCTTCGCCCATACGCGCCATGTGATAGCAGTCAAACTGCATTTTCAGGGTCGGATGATCCACGGCTTCGCGCATTTCCTGCATGTGCGCCACCGTGCTGATCAGGAAGCGGGGCATGTCGTGGGTGTTGATGGCTTCGAAGGTGGTGACGATGCCGACCGACTGGAAGGCCTCAGCGGCGTAGCGCAGGTTCTGCGCCAAGGTTTGCAGGCAGCCCAGCAGGTCCTTGTCCACCGGCTGGCGGCCCGCCAGCACATTGACGCAGCTGACATCCAGCGCCTCGGCATAACGCAGCGCCTCCATCACCCCCAGCCGGAACATTTGCTCCCGGCCGGGAACGCAGGCCAGACCGTCACCGCCCTGCATCAAGTCTCCGGCGGGGACGTTGATCAGCACCAGGTCAAGCTCGTTCAGGTCCAGTTCGCGGCGAATGGCTTCCACCGTCAGCTCGTAGGGGAACTGGATTTCCACGGCCTCAAAACCCGCGGCGCGCGCCGCCCCGAAGCGGTCGATCAGCGGGTATTCGCGAAACAGCAGCGACAGGTTGGCGGCAAAATGCGGCATGTTCAGGGTTCCGGGTCAGGGGGCATCAGCGGGCGGGCGTTTCGCCGAACCGGTAGATCGGAAAGGGCAGCGGCGTGTCGCCGCGCGCATATTCTTCTTTTTCCACCATGCGCTGGATGTTGACGATGATACCGTAGGGCGCGCTGCGCTGGACAAAATTGGCGGCCCAGGACGGCACCCGTCCGCCCGGGTCCACATAGCCCTCCGACTCGATCCGCACCCGGTCCTCGGACAGCGGGGTGAAACGGATGGTCATATCCTCGGCGGGCATGCGCACCAGCGGCGGCTGCAGTGGCATGAAGTCGGGCGCGGCCTTGACATGCAGCATCACGTAAGGCTTGTCCGCGGTTTGCGGTTCGACCACGGCGTGCAGGATCACGTCGCGGTCAGGCATGCCGTAAGGGGCGTTGTGGACCAGGTAGACATAGTATTCGGTGGGAGAAACCTGCTGCAGCAGGCGCGATTCGCGCACCGACCAGTACCAGCGGGTATAGCTGCTGAAATCCAGCATCAGCCGCGCGAGGGTTTCGGGCGTCGAGGCGATCACCGCCTCGACCTTGAAGGAGCGGAAACGCTTGCCCGGTTCCAGCCGGGCGTAGGTGCGGACATTGCGGATGCGGTCGTCCTTCACCAGCTGCCATTCCGCCGTCATCGGCATCTGCAGTTCGTGCAGGTCTTCCTGGGCAATCGCCGGCGCACCGAAGGCGGCCAGCTGGATTGCCAGGGCTACGGTCAGCGGGCGCAACAGTCGCGTTATCGCGCCGGTTGGCTGGGAATTCATCATGCGTTAACCGTCAATGTCCGGCGGGATGCCTGAACCTAACGCACTTGGCGTCTTCCTGCAACCACGCAACCGGGGGAGTCTCAGGGTCGGGATGCCAGTTGCTCGTGATCATAGACCGTGAACGGAATCGGGCTGTTGCTGAGCCGGTACTCGTCGCGCAGCACCATGCGCTGGAAGCCCATGATTACGGTATAAGGGGCATTGCGCTGGATCAGGTTGGCGTCCCAGGAAGGCACCTTGCCGCCCGGGTCGATGAAGCCTTCGGCTTCGATCATGACGCGCTGACCCGGCAGCGGCGTGAAGCGGATGGTCATGTCCTCGGCGGGCATGCGCACCAGTTTCGGCACCTCGGGCATGTAGTCCGGATCGGCCTTGACCTTCACCACCACAAAATTGCGTTCGCGGCTTTGCAGTTCCAGCGTGGCATGCAGGATGACATCGCGGTTGGGCAGGCCGTAGGGCGCGCGGTGCACCAGATAGACATGATAGTCGGTGGGGGAGCTTTCCTTCAGCAGGCGCGACTCCAGCACTTCCCAGTACCACTTGTTGTAGTTGGGGAAATCCAGCAACACCCGGGCAATGGTTTCCATGCGCGTGTTGAGGATGCCCTCCACCTTGAAGGAGCGGATGCTCTTGTTGTCTTCCAGCTTGGCGTAGGTGCGGATCTGGCGCTGGCGGTCCTGCTTGATCAGCCGCCATTCATTGCCCATCCGGGACTGGACTTCACGCCAGTCCTGTTCGGCGGACGCCTGGGTTGAAACCATCGTCAACAGCGCGGCGGCCAGCAGGGATTTTCGGGTGGAACGGACATGCATGCGGGGCAATTCCTTGAGTCTTTTGCCAACGCTGTATAGTGCTAATAACAGGATGAAACCGAACGATTTGTCGGATGAGCGGCAGTTAAAAGGCGATGGGCGGCTTTCCGGATGCGGCTGTTGCCGCCGCATCCGGATCCAAACCTGTCAGGGTGTATTGATCACGTTGAAAGGCAACGGTTTTTTGTCGTTGATGTACTCATCCAGCTGCATCTGGCGGCGCATGCCGAGCAAGGTGATGTAGGGGGCATTGCGGGAGACGAAGTTGATGGCCCAGGGAGCCATCTTTCCGCCCGGATCCACATAACCTTCGTTGGTCACCAGGAACTTGCCGCCGCCCATCGGGGTAAAGCGGGCCACCATGTCCTCGGCCAGCATCCGCACCAGCGGCGGCTTTTCCGGGATATAGTCGGGCAGTGCGTTCAGGCGGAACTGCAGGTAGGGCCGCGACGGGGTTTGCGGCTCGATGGTCATGCGCAGGATGATGTCGCGGTCGGGGACGCCGTAGGGCGAGTCGTGCACGACATAAAGGATGTATTCGGTGGCGGAGACTTTTTTAAGCAGCTTCGACTCCAGGACATTCCATGACCATTTGGTGTAGTTGTCAAAGTCCAGAATCACGCGCATCAGGCTTTCGATGGAGCCTTCAAACACAGCTTCGACCTTGAAGGAGCGGTAGCGCTTGCCATCCTCCTGCTTGACATAGGTCTTCATGTTGTGGCGGCGGTCATTCTTGACCTGCACCCATTCATTGCCCAACTTGTCCCGGAGTTCGTCCAGGTCATCATTGGCGGCGAGTGCCGGCAGGGAAATCGCCGCCATGCATAGCGGGACAGCCAGTTTCTTGAGCCAGTTCTTCATGGTGTCGCTCCAGCTTTATTGTCATTTTATGGCGATAGATCATAGTCCTTTAAAGCGTAGACGCGCGCCGCCGGAAGGCAAGCGTGCAAACCTCCTACAACTCCTTCATCAGTCGGCGTCATGCACCGGGAACGGCAAGGGTGTCTTGGCCTTGCTGTATTCATCCAGGCGCATCATCCGTTGCAGGCCGACCATGACGCTGTACGGGGCGCTGCGCTGAATGAAGTTGATCGCCCAGGTCGGCACCTTTCCGCCCGGATCGATATAGCCTTCCGCCTCGACCTGCACCTTGTTGCCGGTCATCGGCGTGAATTTGACGGTCATGTCCTCGGCGGGCATGCGCACCAGCGGCGGCTTCGGCTCCATGTAGTCGGCCACCGCCTTGACCCGCAGCATCAGGTAGTTCTTGCCCTTGGATTGCGGTTCAACCGTGGCGTGCAGGATCACATCCCGGTTCGGCAGGCCGCCCGGGGCGCGGTGCACCATGTACATGTAGTATTCAGTCGGAGATACCCGCTTCAGCAGTTTGGAATTCAGGACTTCCCAGTACCACTTGCCGTAGTTGTCAAAATCAAGCAGCACGCGGGCGCCGGCTTCGGCAGTGCCTTCCAGTTCGGCTTCGACCTTGAAGGAGCGGTAACGCTTGCCGTCCTCCTGCTTGGCGAAGGTCTTGATGTTGCGCAGGCGGTCGTTCTTGACCTGCACCCATTCGTTGCCCAGCTTGCCCTGCAATTCGTCCAGGTCATCCTGCTCATCGGCGGCATGGGCCGCCGGCATGACGGCCGCCAGCAACGAGGCCGCCAGAAGGGTCCTTAAAACACGCCGCATAATGCCTCCAACGGAATTTGTTCTTGTTATGCCGGAACCGGATCCGACGCATTGACCAACGTCAGGTTACTCCAGTTCGCGAAGTCGAATCGTGATTATTTATAGTGCGACTGAAACATTTTGACAATATTTCGTCACGGCGGGTGTCGGGTAGGGGGTTTGTCGGAGAATGGACGCCATCCGTCCGGATGGCGTCGGGAGCTGAGTGGTCAGCCGGGTGAAAGGTTCAACGTCCCACCAGGGAGCGGGCGATCACTTCCTTCATGATTTCATTGGTGCCGCCATAGATACGCTGGATGCGGGCATCGACATAGGCGCGGGCCGCCGGGTACTCCAGCATGTAGCCGTAACCGCCGAACAGCTGCAGGCAGGCATCGGCGACACGGCCCTGCATGTCGGTGCTGGCCATCTTGGCAGTGGCGGCTTGGGTGGCGTCCAGCTTGCCTTCCATGTACTGGCGGACGCACTGGTCGACAAAGGCGCGGTTGACGGCGATGTCGGTGTGGCAAGTCGCCAGTACGAAGCGGGTATTCTGCAGCTGGCTGATCGGCTTGCCGAAGGCCTTCCGTTCCTGGGTGTAGGCAATCGTGGCGGCCAGCAGGCCTTCCGACGCGGCGACGGCGCAGGCTGACAGGTTCAGGCGTTCGCGCGGCAGCTCGTTCATCATGATGGCGAAGCCGCGGCCTTCACCGCCCAGCAGGCTTTCGGCGGGCAGGCGGACGTTGTCGAAGAACAGCTCCGAGGTGTCCTGGGCGTGCAGGCCCATCTTTTCCAGGTTGCGGCCGCGCGCGCAGCCGGGCAGGCTCATGTCCACCAGGAACAGGCTGACCCCCTTGGCGCCGGCGGCCGGATCGGTCTTGGCGGCGACAATCACCATGCCTGCGTGCTGGCCGTTGGTGATGAAGGTCTTGGAGCCGTTCAGGATGTAATGGTCACCGTCGCGGACGGCGGAGGTGCGGATGGCCTGCAGGTCGGATCCGGCGCCCGGTTCGGTCATGGCGATCGCCCCGACCACTTCCCCGGAGGCCATCTTCGGCAGCCACTGCTTGCGCTGGGCGTCGGTGCCGATATGCAATACGTACGGGGCGACGATGTCGGAATGCACCGACAGCCCGGTGGCCAGTGAGGCGAAATTGGCGCGCGAGGCCTCGTCCAGCCCCACCATCGAGTACAGGTAGGACACGCCCGAACCGCCCAGCTCCTCCGGCTGGTCAACGCACAGCAGGCCGTTCTCGCCCATCTTCAGCCAGACATCCTTGGGGATGATGCCTTCCTTTTCCCACAGGTCGTAATGCGGCTTGATTTCCTTGTCCAGGAAACGGCGAACCATGTCGCGGAATTGTTCAAGTTCGGAGTTGTGGTCGGTCATCGCG
>DASUIL010000257.1:0-5979 GCA_036273075.1 Fluviicoccus sp.
CACCGCCGACACCTGCGGCCGCCACGACACGCTGGGCGGGGCCTGCGCCGCCGAGAGCAACCAGGTGCGCTACGCGCTGGAGAAGCGCTACATGCACAGCTGCCGCGACAGCTTCCTGCTGGCGCTGGCGGAACATGAGGAGCTGGGGCTGACCAAGCGCGACCTCGGCCACAACGTCAATTTCTTCATGAACGTGCCGGTGACGCCGGAAGGCGGCCTCACCTTCGCCGACGGCATTTCCGAGCCGGGCAAGTACGTGGAAATGACCGCCGCCCGCGATGTGCTGGTGCTGGTGTCGAACTGCCCGCAGCTCAACAACCCGTGCAACGCCTACAACCCGACGCCGGTGGAAATGGTAGTGTGGGCGGCGTGAACGCCTGAGAATAACCTCGACCGGGACGGCCCGGCGACGCAGCAACCCTTGGCGGGACGGCCTGCCGATGAGGAAACGATGTTCAGCAAAGTCCTGATTGCCAACCGCGGCGCCATTGCCTGCCGCATCATCCGCACCCTGCGCGCCATGGGCATTGCCTCGGTGGCGGTGTATACCGACGCCGACGCCGAGTCGCTGCATGTCGAGCAGGCCGACGAAGCCTTCTGCATCGGCGAAGGCCCGGCCGCGTCCAGCTACCTGCTGGCGGACAAGATCCTGGAGGTCGCCCAGCGCTGCGGCGCGCAGGCGATCCACCCCGGCTACGGCTTCCTGTCCGAGAACCCCGATTTCGCCGAGGCCTGTGAGGCGGCGGGCATCGCCTTCATCGGCCCCACCCCGGCGCAGATGCGCGCCTTCGGCTTCAAGCACGAGGCGCGGGCGCTGGCGATGACGCATGAAGTGCCCTTGCTGCCCGGCTCCGGCCTGCTGGCCGACGCGGGCGTGGCGCTGGCGGAAGCGCGCCGCATCGGTTTTCCGGTGATGCTGAAAAGCACGGCGGGCGGCGGCGGCATCGGCATGCGGCTGATCTGGAGCGAAAGCGAGCTGGCCGAGGCCTATGCCTCGGTGGAGCGGCTGGCGCGCGCCAATTTCAAGGAAGCGGGCATCTTCCTCGAAAAGTACGTGGAACAGGCGCGTCATATCGAAGTGCAGATTTTCGGCGACGGGCAGGGTGACGTCATTGCCTTGGGCGAACGCGACTGCTCGGTGCAGCGCCGCAACCAGAAAGTGATTGAAGAAACCCCGGCCCCGCATCTCAGCGACGCGCAGCGCGCGCGGCTGTTCGAGGCCTCGGTGCGGCTGGGCAAGGCGGTGAGCTACCGCTCGGCGGGTACGGTGGAATTCGTGTTCGACGCCGCCAGCGGCGAATTCTATTTCCTGGAGGTGAACACCCGCCTGCAGGTGGAACACGGCGTTACCGAGGAAGTGACCGGTGTCGATCTGGTGGAATGGATGATCCGTTGCGCGGCGGGCGAGTTGGCGCTGGTGCAGCCGACACCGAAAGGCGCGTCGATTCAGGTGCGTCTCTACGCCGAAGATCCGGGCCGCGACTTCCAGCCCTGCACCGGCCTGCTGACGCAGGTGCGCTTTTCCGAACTGGCGCGGGTGGAAACCTGGGTGCGCGCGGGCAACAGCGTCTCGCCGTTTTATGACCCGATGGTGGCGAAGCTGATCGTCACCGCCGACGACCGCGACACCGCCGTGGCGAAAATGGCCGCCGTGCTGGCCGACACCGCCATCGCCGGGATTGAAACCAATCTCGCCTACCTGCGCCAGATCATCGGCGATGACGTCTTTGGCAACGGCCGCCAGACCACCCGTTACCTGAACACGCTGCGCTACCGCTCCGCCGCGCTGGAAGTGCTGGAGCCGGGCGTGCAGAGCACGGTGCAGGACTGGCCGGGCCGTCTGGGTTATTGGGATGTCGGCGTGCCGCCGTCCGGGCCGATGGACAGCTTCGCGCTGCGTCTGGCCAACCGGCTGGTGGGCAATGCCGAGGGCGCGGCGGCGCTGGAATGCACGCTCAGCGGCCCGGTGCTGCGCTTCCGCCATGACACCATTTTCGCTGTCACCGGGGCCGACATGCAGCCGACGCTGGACGGCAAGCCGGTGGCGCTGTGGCAGGCGCACCCGGTGACGGCGGGCAGCGTGCTGGCGCTGGGCGCGATCCAGGGCGGCGGCGGCCGCGCCTATCTGGCGGTGGCGGGCGGGCTGGATGTGCCGGAGTACCTCGGCAGCTGCGCCACCTTCACCCTCGGCCAGTTCGGCGGCCATGCCGGGCGCACCCTGCGCACCGGCGACGTGCTGCGCGTGCATGACGGCGCGGGCTGCAAGCCGCACACGCTCGATCCGGCGCTGGTGCCCGCCTACGGCAAGACCTGGACCATCGGCGTGATGTACGGCCCGCACGGCGCGCCTGATTTCTTCACCCCCGAGGACATCGACACCTTCTTCGCCACCGATTGGGAAGTGCACTACAACTCCAGCCGCACCGGCGTGCGCCTGATCGGCCCGAAACCGCAATGGGCGCGCAAGGACGGCGGCGAGGCCGGGCTGCATCCCTCCAACATCCACGACAATGCCTATGCCATCGGCGCGGTCGATTTCACCGGCGACATGCCGGTCATCCTTGGTCCCGACGGCCCCAGCCTGGGCGGTTTCGTCTGCCCGGTGACGATCATCGACGCCGAACTGTGGAAGATGGGCCAGCTGCGGCCGGGCGACCGTATCCGTTTTCATCCGGTGACGCTGGAACAGGCGACGGCGCTGGCGGCGGCACGGGAGTCGGCGGTTTCCACCCTCAAGGCCAGTTCCGCGCTGGCGCTGCCCGCCGCCGCCACGCGCGGCCAGCCGGTGGTGGCGACACGCGAAGCCTCCGCTGATCACGTCGGCGCGGTCTACCGGCAGGCGGGCGACCGCTACCTGCTGGTGGAATACGGCCCCCTGGTGCTGGATCTGGAACTGCGCTTCCGCGTGCATGCGCTGATGACCTGGATCAAGGCGCAGGGTGTGCCCGGCCTGCTCGACCTGACACCGGGCATCCGCTCGCTGCAGTTCCACTTCGACCCCGCCGTGCTGCCGCGCGACCGCCTACTGGAGCTGCTGGCGCAGGCCGAGGACGAACTCGGCGCGGTGGACGACATGGAGGTGCCGACCCGCATCGTCCACCTGCCGCTGTCCTGGGATGACGCCGCCACCCGCCTCGCCATCGAGCGCTACATGACCGCCGTGCGCCCGGACGCCCCGTGGTGTCCCAGCAACATCGAATTCATCCGCCGCATCAACGGCCTGGACAGCATCGAGGCGGTGAAGAAGATTGTCTTCGACGCCAGCTATCTGGTGCTGGGGCTGGGCGACGTCTACCTCGGCGCGCCGGTGGCGACGCCCGTCGATCCGCGTCACCGCCTGGTTACCACCAAGTACAACCCGGCGCGCACCTGGACCCCGGAAAACGCCGTCGGCATCGGCGGTGCCTACATGTGCGTCTATGGCATGGAAGGGCCGGGCGGCTACCAGTTCGTCGGCCGCACGGTGCAGATGTGGAACCGCTATCGGGTGACGGAAGACTTCAAGGCCGGCACGCCCTGGCTGCTGCGCTTCTTCGACCAGATCCGCTTCTACCCGGTCAGCGAGGAAGAATTGCTGCAACTCCGTCAGGATTTCCCCGCCGGACGCTTCAAGCTGCTGGTGGTGGAACAGACTTTCCGCCTCAAGGATTACCGCGCCTATCTGGCCGAGCATGCCGCCGAGATCGAGGCGTTCAAGAGTACGCAGCAGGCCTCGTTTGACGCCGAGCGCGAGCGCTGGAAGGCGGCCGGGCAGGCGGAATACCTGAGCGACGCAGTGATTGCCGAAGCCGGGCCGGACAGCGAACTGGACCTGCCGGAGGGTGCGCGGCTGGTGGCGTCGCCGGTGGCGGGGTCGGTGTGGAAGGTGATGGTGAAGGAAGGGGATGTGGTGAAAGCCGGGGAGACGCTGGTGGTGCTGGAGTCGATGAAGATGGAATTTCCGGTGGTCGCGCCCGTGGCGGGCACGGTGCACTGGATCGGCTGCAAGGAAGGCGGGCAGGCGCAGGCGGGGCAGGATATTTTGGCGCTGGCGGGGTAAAGTCACCATGTCGCCAATCCTGGGCATCCGCCCGCTGCTCACCGCCACCCACCGCTACGACAAATCCCTCTCCACCCGTCACCGCGGGCAGGGCCAGATCATCGAGGCGCCGGTGCTGGCCTGGCTGGTGGAAACGCGCAACGGCCGCATCCTCTACGACGTCGGCTGCGACTACCGCAAGCTGGCCGATCCCGCGCTCCGCGATCGTTACTACAACCCGGCGGAATTCCCCTTCGGTCCGCCCGACATGCGTGAGGACCAGCGCCTCGGCGCGCATCTCGCCCGGCTGGGCCTGACGCCGCGCGACATCGACGTGGTGTTCCTCGGCCACCTGCATTTCGACCACGCGGGCGGGCTGTGCGAGGTGGAAGGCTGCGAACTGCATGTGCATGCCGATGAACTGGCGGCCGCGCGGGCGCAGGCGGATGGCGCGTATTTTCCGGATGAATTTCCTGAGCACTATGCCTGGCGGGTGCAGACCGGCGAGTACGACCTTGTTCCCGGCGTGCGCGCGGTGGCGACGCCGGGGCATACCGCCGGGCACATGTCGCTGGTGGTGGAATTGCCCGACAGCGGGCCGGTGATCCTCTGCGGCGATGCGGCGGATCTACGGGAAAATCTGGAGGCGGAAGTGGCTCCCGGCCTGTGCTGGCAGGAACGGGAGGATCTGGCGCTGGCGTCGATCCGCAAGCTGAAGGGATTGGCAATGGAGGCCGGGGCGGAACTGTGGCCGAACCATGATATCGGCTTTTACCGCGAGCGGCTGGCGGACAGGGGACGGGTTTCGTAGGGGCGCACGCCGTGCGCCCCTACGACGGAATCATCAGAGTCAGAGACTCTCCAACTGCTCCAGCGACGTCAGGTATTCCGCTTCCACCTGATGCGTTTCTTCGTCCACCTTGCTCTTCTCCGCCAGCGCCTGCTTCAGCTTTGAAGCCTGCTTTGGCTCGTAGATTTCGCTGCCGTTCAGCAGGCCGATCAGTTCGGCCTGCTTCGCGTTCAGAGCGTGCAGCCGCGCCTCCAGTTTTTCCACCTTCGCCTTCAGTGTCACCGGATTCGGTTTCTTGCCGGACGAGGCCGCCGGGGCGGGCTTGCTTTCCACCACCGGCGCGATGACCGGAGCGGGGGCCGTGAAAGCTGCCGAGGCCTGCTGCTTCGCCAGCACTTCCTGTTCCGCGCGCCACTTCTTCAGCCAGGTGGCGTAATCGGCCAGCGAGCCTTCAAAGTCCATCACCTTGCCGTCGGCCACCAGCAGGAATTCGTCGCAGCAGGCGCTCAGCAGCAGCCGGTCGTGGGACACCACCACCAGCGCGCCCTGGAAGTCCTGCAGCGCCATGCTCAGCGCGTGGCGCATTTCCAGGTCGAGGTGGTTGGTGGGTTCGTCCAGCACCAGCAGGTTGGGGCGCTGCCAGACGATCAGCGCCAGCGCCAGCCGCGCCTTCTCGCCGCCGGAGAAGTTCTCGACGGTGGTGGTGACGCGGTCGCCCTGGAAGCCGAAGCTGCCGAGGAAGGCGCGCAGTTCCAGTTCCTGCACGCGCGGGGCGATGCGGGTCAGCGTCAGCAGCGGGCTGGCCTGCATGTCCAGATGGTCCACCTGGTGCTGGGCGAAGTAGCCGATGCGGGCATGCTCGCCCACCACGCGCTCGCCGGAGATCATCGGCAGTTCGCCGACCAGCGTCTTGATCAGCGTCGACTTGCCCGCGCCGTTGGGGCCCAGCAGGCCGATGCGCGATTCCGGGCTCAGGTTCAGCCGCACCTTGGTCAGGATCTTCTTGTCGCCATAACCGGCGACCACTTCGTCCAGCCGCACCAGCGGGTTGCACAGCTTGTGCGGCTCGCGGAAGCTGAAGCTGAAGGCGGAATCGACGTGCGCCGGGGCGATGTCGATCATGCGCTCCAGCTGCTTGATGCGGCTTTGCGCCTGCCGGGCCTTGGTGGCC
>DASUIL010000258.1:0-5589 GCA_036273075.1 Fluviicoccus sp.
GCTGGCTGATCTCGCTGGGAGACGGCGGCCGGGAAATCGTGTCGTGGACGGTGCTGGGCATCGCCGTGCTGGGCTTCTGGATGAGCTGGCAGATTCCGCAGGCTCCGGCGGGCAACCCGGAACTGAAGATCAACTGGAACCCGCTCAGCGAAACCTGGCACAACTACCAGTTCGTGCGCCGCAACCGCGTGGTGATGCTGTCGGTGCTGGGCATTTCCTGGTTCTGGTATTACGGCGCCACCTTCCTGACGCAGATTCCCGCCTATACCAAGGAGGTGCTGGGCGGCAACGAGCATGTGGTCACCTTCCTGCTGACGGTGTTTTCGGTGGGCATCGCCATCGGCTCGCTGCTGTGCGAACGGCTTTCGGACAAGCGTGTGGAACTGGGGCTGGTGCCGTTCGGCTCCATCGGCCTGACGCTGTTCGGCGTCGACCTGTTCTTCGCCACCAACCATCTGACACCGGAAACCACCACCGGGCTGGCCGAGTTCATCGCCAAGCCGCTGCATCACCGCGTCATCATTGACTTGGTCGGCATCGGCATCTTCGGCGGTTTCTATATTGTGCCGTTGTATGCGCTGGTGCAAAGCCGCAGCGAACCCGGCCATCGCGCCCGCACCATCGCCGGCAACAACATCATGAACGCCTTCTTCATGGTCTGCTCCGCGATTGTCGCGGTGGTGGTGTTGAAAGTGCTGAAATTCACCATTTCGGAACTGTTCCTGCTGACCGCCGTCTTCAGCGCCGTGGTGTCGCTGTACATCTTCACGCTGGTGCCGGAATTCCTGATGCGCTTCCTGGTGTGGATCTTCATGAGTCTGTTCTACAAGGTCGACCGCAAGGGGCTGGAACACATTCCCGAGGAAGGCCCGTGCGTGGTGGTCTGCAACCACGTCAGCTTCTATGACGCGCTGATCCTGTCCACCGCCATCCGCCGCCCGATGCGCTTTGTCATGGATCACCAGATCTTCAAGATCCCGGTGATCAGCTTCATCTTCCGCACCGCCAAGGCCATTCCGGTGGCCCCGGCCAAGGTCGATCCGACCATGCTGGACAAGGCCTATGACGACATCGCCGCCGCGCTGGCCGAGGGCGAGATCGTTTGCATCTTCCCGGAAGGCCGCATTACCGATACCGGTGAACTGTACCCGTTCAAGAACGGCGTGCAGCGCATCATCGACCGTACGCCGGTGCCGGTGATCCCGCTGGGCCTGCAAGGCATGTGGGGCAGTTTCAGCAGCCGCCGCGGCGGTGCGGCGTTCAAGAAGCTGCCGCGCCGTTTCCGCTCGAAAGTGGCGGTGGTGGCGGGAACGCCGGTGCCGCCGGAAGGCGTGACCCCGGAATACTTGCAGGAACGGGTGCTGGAACTGCGCGGCGATGTGAAATAAGCCTGCTTCCCCCGCTTTGCCTCCCTGTCGGCAAGGGCTATGCTCAGGACTAGCCCGATCCGACAGGGAGACCGTCATGACCGCCCCCGATCCCCATGCCCCGCTTCGCGATGATGTCCGGCTGCTGGGCAGCCTGCTGGGCGACACCCTGCGCCAGCAGGTCGGACAAGCGCTGTACGATCAGGTGGAAACCATCCGCCGTCTGGGCAAGAAAGCCCGCGACGGCGACCCCGACGCCACCCGCCAGCTGAACCAGACCCTGGCCGCGCTCAGCGACGCCGACCTGCTGCCGGTGGCGCGCGCCTTCACCCAATTCCTGAACCTGGCCAATATCGCCGAGCAATATCACCGCGTGCGCCGCCGCCGCGCCTGGGACAATTGCGAGCAACCCGCCCCGCAGCCCGGTTCGGTGCGCGAACTGTTCCCGCGTCTGGCAGCGCAGAACATCAGCCCGGACGCCCTGTGGCAGGCGGTGCAGGAACTGGATGTCGAGCTGGTGCTGACCGCCCATCCCACCGAAATCAGCCGCCGTTCGCTGATCCAGAAATACGACCACATTGCCGACTGCCTGGAGACGCTGGACCAGCAACGGCTGACTCCCGCTGAACGCCAGGCTCTGCTGGACCGGCTGAAGCGGCATGTGATCGCCGCCTGGCATACTGATGAAATCCGCCAGCAGCGCCCGACGCCGGTGGACGAAGCCAAATGGGGTTTCACCGCCATCGAGCAGACGCTGTGGTATGCCATTCCCGATTTCCTGCGCGAGTTCGACGCCACCGTTTTCGCCCATACCGGCCGCCGCCTGCCGCTGGACCGCGCACCGATCCGCTTCGCCTCGTGGATGGGCGGCGACCGCGACGGCAACCCTAATGTCACGCACCAGGTCACGGAAGAAGTGCTGCTGCTGTCGCGCTGGCAGGCCGCCGACCTCTACTGGCGCGACATCGACGCCCTGCGCTCCGACCTGTCGATGCAGGATTGCAGCCCGGCCATGCGCGCGGCCGTCGGACCTGACTGCCGCGAACCGTACCGGGAAATCCTGCGCGAGGTGCGCCAGCGGCTGTACCTGACCCGCGAATGGCTGGGCGCGCGCCTGCGCGGCGAAACCCCCGACGACACCGGCATCTACCGCGACGCCGCCGAACTGCGACAACCGCTGATGCTGTGCCACGAGTCGCTGGTCGCCTGCAACATGCGCGACATTGCCGACGATGAATTGGCCAACATCCTGCGGCGGCTGGCCTGTTTCGGGCTGGAACTGCTGAAACTGGATATCCGTCAGGAATCCGGCCGTCATGCCGATGTGCTGGATGCCATCACCCGCTACCTGAAGCTGGGTTCTTACCTGGATTGGAATGAAGACCAGCGCCGCACCTTCCTGCTGAAGGAGCTGGACAACCCCCGGCCGCTGCTGCCCCGGCAATTGAACGCCGCTGCCGATGACCCGATCAACGCCCCCGAGGTGCAGGAAGTGCTGGCGACATTGCGCGTGCTGGCGCAGCAACCCGCCGGGGCGATGGGCGCCTATGTGATTTCCATGGCGCGGCAGGCCAGCGATGTGCTGGCGGTGATGCTGTTGCAGAAGGAAGCCGAGATTCCGCATCCGCTGCGCGTGGTGCCGTTATTCGAAACGCTGGCCGACCTTGACCGTTCCGCGGAAGCGTTGGACGCCCTGCTGTCGGTGGACTGGTACAAGGCCGCCATTCGCGGCCATCAGGAAGTGATGATCGGCTATTCCGATTCCGCCAAGGATGCCGGCTTCCTGACCGCCAACTGGGCGCAGTACCGGGCGCAGGAGAGCCTGACTGCCGTCGCCCAAAAGCATGGCGTGCGGCTGACGCTGTTCCACGGTCGCGGCGGTTCGGTCAGCCGGGGCGGCGCGCCGACCCATCAGGCGCTGTTGTCGCAACCGCCCGGCTCGGTCGGCGGCGCCATCCGCGTCACCGAACAGGGGGAAATGATCCGCTTCAAGTTCGGCATAAAAGACATTGCCCTGCGCAACCTGGAACTGTACGCCGCCGCCACGCTGGAGGCCACCTTGCTGCCGCCGCCCACCGCCAAGCCGGAATGGCGGGCGCTGATGGACCGTATGACGCAGACCTCGCTGGCGGTTTACCGCGAAACGGTGCGCGAGGAGCCTGAGTTCATCCGTTATATGCGCACCGTTACGCCGGAGCAGGAATTGCAGATGCTGCCGCTGGGGTCGCGCCCGGCGCGGCGGCAGACTAATGGCGGCATCGAGTCACTTCGGGCCATACCTTGGGTGTTTGCCTGGACGCAGGTGCGGCTGATGCTGCCCGCCTGGCTGGGCACCGGCCGGGCGCTGGGTAACGCCATGAATGACGGATTCACCCCGGTCATCCACGACATGCGCGAACATTGGCCCTACTTCCAGACCCTGCTGGACATGCTGGAGATGGTGCTGGCGAAATCGGACGAAGCCGTGGCCGCCTACTACGAGGCGCACCTGACCAATGACCCGGCGCTGGTGAAGCTGGGCGGACTGTTGCGGGCGCGCTTGCTGAAGACGGTGGGGATTCTGCTGAAAGTCAATGAACAGCGGGAACTGCTGGAATCATCACCGGTGCTGAAACGTTCGATGACGGTGCGGACGCCCTATGTACTGCCCTTGCACATGTTGCAGGCGGAACTGATGAAACGGCGGCGGGAGGCTCCCGCCGGGTCGAAGGCGCATGATCAGGCGCTGATGGTGACCATTGCCGGGATTGCGGCGGGATTGCGGAATACGGGGTGATCATTTCCCCGGATGCCCCGCCTCCTTGATGGCGTCCTTTACCTGCGGCGGCATGTAATTTTCATCATGCTTCGCCAGGATCTCTTCCGCCTGCACCTTGCCGTTGCTGTAGGTGCCGGTCGCCATGATGCCCTGGCCTTCCTTGAACAGATCCGGCAGGATGCCGGTATAGGCCACCGGCACCTGCTGCTTCAAGTCGCTGATCACGAACTCCACCGACAGTGAATCCGGCGAGCGCTTGACGGTGCCCTGCACCACCAGCCCGCCGACCTGAATGCGCCGCCCTTCCGGCGCTTCGCCGTTCACCAGCTGCGAAGGCGAATAAAAGGCGCTGATATTCTGCCGCAAGGCATAGGCCACCAGACCCGTGGCCAGACCCAATCCGGCCACCAGCGCCAGGATCAACAACAGCGTGCGTTTACGCTTCGGATGCATCGTCACTCTCTCCGGAAACTGCGGGATTCTTGCGCGCATCCCGGCGCATCTGCGCCAGCTGCTCGCGCAGGATGCGCGCGCGTTCGGCGCGGGCCTGCCACAGCAGGCCGAACACTACCAGAAAAGTCAGGCCGTAACAGGTCCACACATAAGGACCATGCTTGCCCATCGCCAGAAAATCGGCCCACGATTCAAACGCCATGACGCTCTCCCTCTGCGCGGACAATCTCGCGCACCCACTGGCTGCGGCGCTCACGTTGCAAAATCACGTTGCGCGACTTCATCACCACCAGCAACGCAAACAGGGCATAGAAGCCCAGAATCATCACCACCAGCGGCATCCACATTTCCGGGGGCATCTTCGGCTTGGAGGTCAGCGAGAAGGTCGCGCCCTGATGCAGGGTGTTCCACCACTCCACCGAGTACTTGATGATCGGCAGGTTGATGACGCCCACCACCGACAGGATCGCCGCCGCCTTCGCACCGGTGGCGCTGCTTTCATAAGCGCCGTAAAGCGCCACCACGCCCACGTACAGGAACCAGAGGATCAGCATCGAGGTCAGCCGCGCATCCCACACCCAGTAGGTGCCCCAGGTCGGCTTGCCCCACACCGCGCCGGTCACCAGCGCCAGGAAGCAGAACCACGCGCCCAGCAAGGCAATGGCGCGCGCCACCATCTCGGCGGTCTTGACCTTCCACACCAGGCTGATGACGCCGCAGACCGCCAGGCCCAGATAACCGCTCATGGCGATGCTTGCGGCAGGCACGTGAATGAAAATGATGCGGTAACTGTTACCCTGATAATAATCAGGCGGCGCGAAGGCCAGCCCCCAGACCGTGCCGATGCTGATCAGCAGCCCGGAAATCACCGCCAGCCACGGAATGAAGCGGCCGCTGATGAAATAGAAATGCTTGGGACTGACCGTTTGCAGGAAGGTCTGCCACGCGCGGTTAAGCCAGTTCATGGATGTTCTATCCTCCCGTCGCCAGTCGCAGGGCGGCCGCGACGGC
>DASUIL010000259.1:0-6253 GCA_036273075.1 Fluviicoccus sp.
GTACGCCATTTATGCCTCTCCCGCTTCCGCCGCTCAGTCTGTATGTTCATGTGCCCTGGTGCGTGCGCAAATGCCCCTACTGCGACTTCAACTCGCACGCCAGCCCGGCGAGTTTACCCGAAGCCGAGTACGTTTCGGCACTGCTGCGCGATCTGGACGAAGACCTGGCCTGGGTGGCCGACCGGCCCGTGCGCTCGATGTTCGTCGGCGGCGGCACGCCGTCGCTGTTTTCGCCGGAAGCCTACCAGACGTTGATGGCCGGGCTTAAGGCGCGCCTGACATTTGCCCCCGACGCCGAGATCACGCTGGAAGCCAACCCCGGCACCGTGGAACACGGCCGTTTCGAAGGCTACCGCGAGGCTGGCATCAACCGCATCTCGCTGGGTATCCAGAGTTTTGACCCGGAACAGTTGCGGAAACTGGGCCGCATCCATGGCCGCGACGAGGCGTATCGCGCCATCCAGGCAGTGAAGGACGCAGGTTTCGACAACTTCAACCTCGACCTGATGCACGGCCTGCCCGGACAAAGCGTGGAGGGTGCGCTGGACGACCTGCGCCAAGCGCTGGCCTTCGCGCCGCCGCACCTGTCGTGGTACCAGCTGACCATCGAGCCGAACACCGCCTTCTACCGCCAGCCTCCGGTACTGCCGGAGGACGACGCGCTGTGGGCCATCCAGGAAGCCGGGCAGGCGCTGCTGGCGGAACACAGCCTCGCGCAATACGAGGTATCCGCCTACAGCGCCGGGCGGCCGTCGCGCCACAACCTCAATTACTGGGAATTCGGCGACTATCTGGGCATCGGCGCGGGCGCGCACGGCAAGGTGACGACGGCGGACGGCATCCTGCGCTACCGCAAGACCCGCTTGCCCAAGGACTATCTGGCCGCCGCCCCGCAGGGGCAGGCGCGGGTGGGGCCGGAGCGCGTGGCCGAGGATGAACTGGCCTTTGAATTCATGATGAACGCCCTGCGCCTGAAACACGGCGTCGACAGCCGCCTGTTCCGTGAGCGCACCGGGTTGGCGGCGGGACGTGTGGAGCCGCTCATCCGTGACTTGCAGGCGCGCGGCCTGCTGACCGCCGATCCCGCACGCTGGGCCTGCTCCGCCACGGGCTACAACCACCTCAACGCCGTGCTGGCATCCTTCCTGCCGGACTGATTGTTACAATCCCCCCCTCCGGGGGGTTGCCGCTCCCGCAGGCCGGTGCAAATATCGAACAAGACCCCACGCCGCGCCGGTATTTCCAACCTGATGCCGCCGGTGCGGCCGCCGGGTCTCCGAATTTGACGACAGCACGGAGAATAATCATGAAACGCTGGCTTCTGGCGGCCCTGATTGCGGGCACAGCTTCCTCCCAGGCTATGGCCTGGGGGCTGGGGGACATTGGCGGGCAAATGCTGCGCAAGGGCGCGGAAAACGCCGTCGGCAGCGCCGTTAACGGCGGCAGCAAGCAACAAACGCAGCAACAGGCCGTGCAGGGCATGACGCAGGCAGCGGAAGGCCAGACCGCACCCGCCGCCGAAACCGAGCCGGCCACCGCCGGCGGCGTGGCAACCGGCATTGCCTCCGACGCCGCTTCACAAGCCGCCACCAATGCGATGGCCAAGAGCGGCATTCCCGGCGCGGGCGTGGCGGGCAATGTCGCGGGCGGCCTGGTCAAGGGACTGGGCGGCATGTTCAAGAAAAAGCCGCAGCCCGCCGCCGAGCAGGCCCCGGCCACCCCGGAAGCCGCACCGCAACCCTGAGCGGCGTGATCCTCTCCCCGCCCACGGCGGGGAGACCGGCTGCTACACTGAACTCCTGACCCGATTGAACAGGAGTTCCGTCCATGCGCCGCCCCCGCATCCGCCTTTGGTCATTCCTTCCCGGCTGGTTGTTGCCTGCCGCAAGCGCCTTTGCTTCCGCCGCACCCGCACCGGATCTCGCCGCTACGCCCACCGGCCTGCTGGTGCTGGGCATTTTCCTGCTTTCCTACAGCCTGGTCATCCTGGAGGAACGCCTGCATTTGCGCAAATGCATCCCGGTGATGCTGGCCGGGGGACTGACCTGGTTCGTCATCGCGCTTTCACAACCCGATAATCCCGCCGTTGCGTCATCGCTGCGGCACTACATCCTCGAATACGCCGAACTGTTACTTTTTTTGCTGGCGGCGATGACCTATGTCAACGCCATGACCGAACGCGGCGTCTTTGAAGCCATCCGCATCTGGCTGGTCGGGCGCGGCTTCAACTACCGGATGCTGTTCTGGATCACCGGCGTCATCGCCTTCTTCCTGTCGCCAGTGCTGGATAACCTGACCACGGCGCTGGTGCTGTGCGCGGTGCTGATGGCGGTCGGCAAGGACAACCCGCGCTTCATCGGTGTCGGCTGCATCAACATTGTGGTCGCCGCCAATGCGGGCGGCGCGTTCAGCCCCTTTGGCGACATCACCACGCTGATGGTCTGGCAACGCGGCCTGGTCGAATTCCACCAGTTCTTTGCCTTGTTCCTGCCCAGCCTCATCAATTTTGCAGTTCCGGCGGCCTGCATGCAGTTCGCCGTGTCCACCGACGCTCCGCCCGCGCATCACGGCAAGTCGCCGCTGCGACGGGGCGCGGCGGTGGTGCTGGGGCTGTTCGTCCTCACCATCGTCACCGCCGTCTGTTTCCATAACTTCCTGCACCTGCCGCCCTTCCTGGGCATGATGACCGGCCTGGGCTATCTCAAGTTGTACGGTTATTACCTGAAGCAGACCCATATTCCGACGCCAGCCGACTCCCCGGACTACATCGATATCGGCGAAATCGAGAGCTTCGACAGTTTCGAATTCGTGGCGCGGGCGGAATGGGACACGCTGCTGTTCTTCTTTGGCGTGATCCTGTGCGTGGGGGGATTGGGCTATACCGGCCTCCTGGAGCTGGCCTCCAACCGGTTTTACGGCGATTGGGGCGCCAGTTACGCCAATATCTTCATCGGCCTGCTGTCGGCGCTGGTGGACAACATTCCGGTGATGGTGGCGGTGATCCAGATGCATCCGGCCATGGATACCGGACAATGGCTGCTGGTAACGCTGACCGCTGGAGTCGGCGGCAGCCTGCTTTCAATCGGCTCGGCGGCCGGGGTGGCGCTGATGGGACAGGCGCGGGGGAACTATACGTTCTTCAGCCACCTGAAGTGGAGCTGGGCGGTGGCGCTGGGCTATGCGCTGAGCATCGCCTGCCATTTCTGGCTGAACACCGACCTGTTTACGGGCGTACCGGTCGGTCTGAAATGACGAAGGGCGGCCCAAGCCGCCCTTCCGCACACGTCGCGCCGGATCAGAGCACGATGCGGCGCTGGGTCTGGGCGAACTCGTCCTCGTCATCCGCCTTGAACACGTCTTCCAGACGCTCCAGCAGCTTCACGAACTCGCGGCCGCGCACCGGCTTGGTCATCAGGAAGGGGGACGGCGGGCTGGGCGGCATCTGGGCGGCGTAACTGACCACCACGCTGCCGAACTTGGCGTTCTTCAGCGGCAGGCGCTGGGCGTAAAGCTCCAGATCGACAACCACTACATCCGCCTCGGCCTCATTCTCGGTAAAGCGCCACTGGTTGTCGCCTCGGTCACCGAAGGAAACCAACAAGGATTTGACCAAGGCTTTCTGGTGCTCTTCGGCAATCATGGCGATGGCGAAATTATGGGTGGGCATGGCGGCTTCCTTAACAAGTGTTCTATCCCGCTACTGACCGGATCTGTCCGGAGGGCGGCGGCAGTCAAAGGTGTATCAACAATAGTTTTATACCTTACAAAAAGCAAATCGCCCAGATTTCCGGGCGATTTGCTTTGGTGAACGGTATCAAACCACGGATAAGCGGTCAGTTACCGCGACCGGCGCGCTTACGCTCGTTTTCGGTCAGGTACTTCTTGCGCACGCGGATTGACTTCGGGGTCACTTCGACCAGTTCGTCATCCTCGATGAACTCCAGCGCCTGTTCCAGCGTGAAACGGATCGGCGGGGTCAGGATGATGTTTTCATCGGTGCCGGCAGCGCGGATGTTGGTCAGCTGCTTGGCCTTGGTGGGGTTCACCACCATGTCGTCGCCGCGCGAGTTAATACCGACGACCATGCCTTCATAGACTTCCAGGCCCGGATAGGCGAACAGGCGGCCGCGTTCCTGCAGCGTGAACAGGGCATAGCCCAGCACGGTGCCCTGCACCATCGACACCAGCACGCCGTTCTGGCGCTTGGCGACCGCGCCCGGCTTGGCCGGAGCGTAGTGCGAGAAGCTGGAGGTCATGATGCCGGTGCCGGAAGTCATGGTCAGGAACTCGGAACGGAAGCCGATCAAGCCGCGCGACGGCACGGTGGCCTCGATGCGGATACGGCCCTTGCCGTCGACGACCATGTCGGTCATCTCGCCCTTGCGCAGGCCCAGTTGCTCCATCACCGCGCCCTGATGCTGCTCTTCAACGTCGAACATGACCGTTTCGTACGGCTCGTTAATCACGCCGTCGATTTCCTTCATGATCACTTCCGGACGCGACACGCCCAGCTCGAAACCTTCGCGCCGCATGTTTTCGATCAGCACCGACAGGTGCAGTTCACCACGGCCGGAGACCTTGAAGCGGTCGGCGCTGTCGGTGTTTTCCACGCGCAAAGCGACGTTGTGGATCAACTCGCGGTCCAGACGGTCACGAATGACTCGGGAAGTGACGTACTTGCCTTCCTTGCCCGCGAACGGCGAGGTGTTGACCTGGAAGGTCATGGACACCGTCGGTTCGTCCACGCTCAGCGCCGGCAGCGCTTCCACATTCATCGGATCACACAGGGTGTCGGAAATGTTCAGGCCTTCCATGCCGGTGACGCAAATGATGTCGCCGGCCTGGGCTTCGGGGACTTCCACGCGCTGCAGGCCGTGGTGACCCATGATTTGCAGGATGCGGCCGTTACGGCGCTTGCCGTCCTTGTCGACGATGACGACGTTGGTGTTGGTCTTGACCTTGCCGCGCTGGATGCGGCCGATGCCGATGACGCCGACATAGCTGGAATAATCCAGCGAGGAAATCTGCATGCGGAACGGACCTTCGGCGTCCACTTCCGGCGGGTTGACGCGGTCAACGATGGACTGGAACAGCGGCGTCATGTCTTCCGCCATGGTGTCCAGCGACAGACCGGCGATGCCGTTCAGGGCGGAGGCGTAGACAATCGGGAAGTCCAGTTGCTCTTCGGTGGCGCCCAGCTTGTCGAACAGGTCGAAGACCTGGTCGATGACCCAATCGGGACGGGCGCCCGGACGGTCAACCTTGTTGATGACAACAATCGGCTTCAGGCCTTGCGCAAACGCCTTCATGGTCACGAAGCGGGTTTGCGGCATCGGGCCATCCACGGCGTCCACCAGCAGCAGCACGGAGTCGACCATGCTCAGCACGCGCTCGACTTCACCGCCGAAGTCGGCGTGACCCGGGGTATCCACGATATTGATGCGGTAGTCGCGCCACTTGATGGCCGTGTTCTTGGTCAGAATGGTGATGCCGCGCTCTTTTTCCAGTGCATTCGAGTCCATGACCCGTTCAATCTCGCCAGCACGCTCGCCGAAGGTTCCGGATTGCTGGAGCAGCTTGTCCACCAGGGTGGTTTTACCATGGTCAACGTGGGCGATGATGGCGATGTTGCGGAGATTCTGGATAGACATGACAGTCACGAAAGCACTTGCGGAGAGTAAAGGGCGCGCAGTATAGCGCAAGATGGATGAAGACGGGATGAATTGCTGACAAAAAGCGCAACGGCCGCCCGAAGGCGGCCGTTGCAGGCGTTTCAGCTACCGCGAGGAATTACTTCTTCTTGGCGGCCTTCTTGCCTTTCTTCTTGCCTTTGACAGCCTTCTTCACCGTCGGCTTGGTCACCTTCTTGACTTCGGTAACCTGCTTTTCGGCACTCAGCACGGCAATCACGCGGCGGTTCTGGGCCTTGCCTTCCGCTGTCTTGTTGTCAGCGATGGGCTTGGCGGAACCGTAACCCACCGAGCTCAGGCGGGCGGCGTCGATCTTGAAGTCATTGATCAGCTTCATGCGCACAGCGTCAGCACGCTGTTGCGACAGCAGCTTGTTCTTCGCGGCATTGCCGGAAGAATCGGTATGGCCTTCGATGGTGATGAAGGCATTGGCGTTAGCCTTGGCCAGATCGGCAATCTTGGCGACTTCCTTCTCGAACTCGGGCTTGATCACGGCCTTGCCGGAATCGAAGACGATGTTGATCTTTTCTTCGATCTTCTCGGTCTTGGCGATGGTCACGGTC
>DASUIL010000260.1:0-19424 GCA_036273075.1 Fluviicoccus sp.
TATTCCAGCATGTAGCCGTAGCCGCCGAAGAACTGCAGGCACTGGTCCATCACCTGGCATTCCAGCTCGCTCAGGTTCAGCTTCACGATCGAGGCCGTCACCGTGTCCAGCTCGCCGTCGATCATGCGCTGGATGCACTCGTCGACAAAGGCGCGCGCCATCACCGCCTGCGCCTTCAGGTTGGCCAGCACGAAGCGGGTGTTCTGCATTTCCAGCAGCGGCTTACCGAAGGCCTTGCGCTCCTTGGTGTAGGTCACGGTCAGGTCCAGCGCCCGCTCGATGATCGCCATCGCGCCGATACCCAGCATCAGCCGCTCATAGGGCAGCTCGCTCATCAAGTGATAGAAGCCCTTGCCTTCCACGCCGCCCAACAGGTTGGCGACCGGCACGCGCACGTCGTCGAAGAACAGCTCGCAGGTATCCTGGCCCTTCTGGCCCAGCTTTTCCAGGATGCGGCCGACCTTGAAGCCGGGGGCGTCCTTCGTTTCCAGCAGCATCAGCGACACGCCCTTGGAACCGGCCTCCGGGTCGGTCTTGGTCACGACCACAATCAGGTCGGCCAGGTAGCCGTTGGAGATGAAGATCTTCGAGCCGTTGATCACGTACTCGTCGCCGTCGCGCACGGCGCGGGTGCGGGTGCCCTGCAGGTCGGAACCGGCGTTCGGCTCGGACATGGCGATGGCGCCGATCATCTCGCCGCTGGCCAGCTTCGGCAGGTATTTCTGTTTTTGTTCCTCGGTGCCGAGGTTGAGGATGTAGTGCGCGGCAATGGCGTGCACATGCGCGCCGAAGGCGCGGTCACCGGCGTAACCCAGCTCCTCGAAGAGGATGGCCATGTGCGCGTAGTTGCCGCCGCTGCCGCCGTAGTCATCCGGCACGTCGGCCAGCAGCAGGCCCAGTTCCCCGGCCTTGCGCCACACTTCGCGGTCAATGTGCTGCTGCTTCGCCCATTTTTCGGCGTGCGGGGCGATTTCCTTCTGCACAAAGCGACGGACGTTGTCGCGGTACAGTTCGAGGTCAGAATCCATCCAGCGTTTCTTGGCGGTGTTCATGGCGTTCTCCGGGGTCGCGTCTAGGTCAGGTGACCGAATCGGGGCGGATGTTATCGGTCGGGCGACCGATTCGTCAACGCCACAGGAACCGGGAGCCGTCCGCCTGCGCCTCCGGTTCCGGCAAACCGGGCCGGAGGCGCTCACGGCAAGCCTGCTCAGATCAGCCCGCCGCCGGTGTCAAAGACCTGCTGGCCGGTCAAACGCAACAGTTCGGTCGTGCCCTCGTCGCTGAAGAGGACAAAGATATCGTCCGCGAAAGCGTCACTGACCCCGAGCATGCCGCTGCCGGTATCGAGCGTGAAGAAGTCTTCGACCAGCAAGCCCTCCCGGGGATTGTCTCCGATCTGGATGAACAGGTCCGGATTCAGATCACTCGGGTTCTCCAGCTGAAGGCTGATTATCCGGTCTCCCGGCAGGGCCGGGACATGATGGATTGCGAACACATCCGTTCCGGTATCCGTGCCCACCGCATCAGCCGGCGGATTGAAAACCAGGTCCCGGCCGTCCAGGCCGTAACGGTAGACCACCATGTCATCACCCGGACCGCCGCTCAGGAGGTCATTACCGGCCCCGCCATCCAGCCGGTCGTTGCCGAAGCCGCCAATCAGCATGTCCGAACCCGCCGTGCCGGTCAGCACGTCATCCCTCGTCAGATCGGACAGTGCCGGGCCGTACTCCGCATCCAGAACGCTGAAATCCGAAATGGTCTGGTCATCAAAAACCAGTTCGCTGATTGCCAGGCTGCCGTACCCGTCCGCCGCCCCGTCCTGGAAATGCGACAGGACGGTCACGCGGTCGCCGGTCGGCGTTCCCGCGTCATCAAGCAGGCTCACCACCAGGTCCGCGCCATTACGCCCGATCACGGCATGATCACGGTCAACCCCATAGAACATGACGGCATCAAGACCCGGCCCGGCCAATCCGCCGGTGCCGCCCTGATCGATGATATCCATGCCGTCACCGGCCTGGAACAGATAGAGGTCATCACCCCCGCCGCCCACCAGGTAATCATTGCCCGTGCCGCCCATCAGCAAGTCGTCGCCGGCAGCGCCGTACAGACGGTCGACATCCGCCCCGCCGCTCAGCATATCGCCGCCGCCGCCGCCGTCGAGCTGGTCATTGCCGGCATCGCCATACAGCAGGTCCATGGCGTTGTCTTCGACGGAGACCGGCAAACCGTTGCTGCTGCCGCTCATCCAGTCATCCCCTTCCCCGCCGGACATCGTATCGGAGCCTTTCGCCCCATGCAGGTTGTCGCGGCCTCCCCGTCCTTCGATGACGTCATTGCCGGAACTGCCAAACAGCCAGTTGTCATTGTCGTCGCCGACCAAGTCCGGAACTGCGTCCGGCCTGACGCTGGTCAGGAAAAGATCTGCCTGACCGAGACCTCCCCGGTTGTCCGCCACCAGATAATGAATGGTCACAGATCCCACATACCCTTGCGGATCATAAATGACCGTACCGTTCTCGTTTGTTGTCACCGCTCCACCGCCGGAAGACACATAAAGGCCGTCCAGCCGGATCGGATCGCCGTCAGGGTCGTAGTCATTCGCCAGGACATTGACCGACAGCACGGCATTCGACTGAACCGTGAACCCCGACTCTCCGGTCACCACCGGGGCAGAGTTGCCGGAATACATCACATAGACACTGGCGCTGCCGATCGCCTGGCCGCCATGACCGTCACTGATGGTGTACATGATGCCGACGGTGCCCAGATACCCTTGCGGCGTATAGGTCAGGGAGCCGTCCGGATTGACGGATGCCAGGCCGCCGCCATAGACCACCGACGCTGACAGCACCGACAGCACATCGCCGTCAGGGTCGCTGTCATTGCCCAGCACATTGAATCGCACCGGCTCGCCGTAGGAATAACCGCCAAAGTCCGGTAAAGCGGAGGGGCTGCTGTTGACACCCGGCACCGACGTCACCGAAATGTCCACGCGGGCCGTATCGTAACCGCCCCGGCCGTCACTGACGGTATAGACCAGAGCGCCGCCGCCCACGGAATTGAACGGCGAAAAGTACAGCACTCCCGTCAGTGTATCCAGATCCGCGAACCCGGTACCATCGTAGTACCAGTCAACGATCGCCAGGGCGTCGCCGTCCGGATCGGAGTCGTTGGCCAGGACATTCAGCCAGGCCGGGGTGGCGAGGTTGGCGGTCAGCTGATCATCAACGGCATCGGGCGCCAGATTGGGCGTTTCAGGGGAGATCGAAAAATACAGGGACGCCTGCGCCTGGCCGCCGCGGCCGTCATCCGCGGTATAGACCACGGTGACATTACCGGTATAGCCGGCCGCATGGTAGGCCAGCCGCCCGTCCGGCTCGATGGACAGCGAGCCGTATCCTTCGGCGAGATAGGCGCCGGCCAGGGTCAGCACATCGCCATCGGGGTCATAGTCGTTGGCCAGGACATCAAAAACCTGATCCGGATTGCCCAGGACCCCGTAGCTGTCATCAAATGCGGCCGGGGCCTGGTTCCCGCTGGCCGGGCTCAAATAGACCATGGCGGTACTCTGGCCGCCGCGGCCGTCGTCAATCGTATAGGCGATGCTGACATTGCCCAGGTAACCGTCGGCGTAATAAACCAGGATGTCATCCACATTCAGCAATTGCCCGGACGTGCCGATCATCACCGAACCGCCGCCAGCAACAACCCGGGCATCAACAATGGTGACCGGATCGGCGTCAGGATCCGAGTCATTCAGCAGGGGCTGGATTTCCAGCACCGAGGCCGGGCTGTCATACACGGCATTGTCGTCCTGGGCCAGCGGCGACAGGTTTTCGCCGCCGCCGTTGGGTCCGGAAACCGAGATCCAGAGCGTCGCGGTATCCTGCCCGCCCTGCCCGTCGTCGACGGTATAACTCACCCAGGCATCGCCCTGTGCGCCATTCGGCGAGAAATAAATCGTGCCGTCGCCGGCGCCGATATCGACATAGCCGATGCCGCCCCAGGAATAGCTGACAATCGACAGGGGATCGCCCTCCGGGTCGGTATCGTTTTCCAGCACATTCAGGGACACACCCGTGAGGTAATCCGTCACGAGATAATCATCGGCGGCGAGCGGGTCCAGATTGACATGCGGGACGATGGTAATCGTCACGTTGGCGGCGGACATGCCGCCGTAGCCGTCATCCACGGTGTAGGCAACCACGGCCTCGCCGGTATAGCCGAACGGATTGTAGGTCAGCAGCCCTTCGCTGCTGATTTCCAGATAGCCGTAGCCGCTGAGCAGACTGTAACCCGAGACCGACAGCGCCTGACCTTCCTGGTCGGTATCATTGGCAAGCACATTCCCCGTCACCGTCGTCAGCGAATCGGTGAACAGATCGTCATTGAACGCTACAGGAGCGTAATTGCCCGTAGCGACGGCCAGGAAGGTCGAGGTCAGGACACCCCCCTGTCCGTCGACCACGGTGTAGGTGATTTCCGAAGCGCCGCCCAGTCCCCCCGGGTTGAAAACCAGCTCGCCGTTTTCAAGGCCGGCCGATCCGGTTCCGGCAGAAACATGCGCCTCCAGCAGGGTCAGGGGATCGCCGTCCGGATCATAGGCGGGAATGCCCAGGATATAGGTCTGGTCGTAGTACAAGCCGTCGATGAAATAGCCTTCAATGCCGACGGGGTCATGGTTGCCCGGCAGCGGGTCGACCGTGATGACGGCGGACACCGGAGCACTGCGCACACCGTGGACATCGGCCACGGTGTACTGAACCAGGACCATGTCCGCGAACGGCACGCCGCTGATGCTCAGGGTGCCGTCGGCATTAATCTCCACCCCGGCAGTTCCAACCACGACATGCGCGTCGACAATGCTCAGGGGCCCTCCTTCCGCATCCACATCGTTGGCCAGCACATCCACGGTCATGCGCGGTGCATAAGAGACGTGCAGTTCGTCTTCCACGGCATAGGGCGCGTCATTGCTGCCTTGGATATTCAGGGTGAAGGTGGCGGGGGCGCTGTGCCCGAAGGGATCCGCGACCACATACCCGAAGGAAAGGCTGACGGACTGGCCGTCATCCAGATACTGATACGTCTCGAACAACCGGAAATCGAGATAAACCTGCCCGAAAGCGAGGGTCAGGTAATCCGGCGATCCTTCCGGGGCATAGTAGCTGAACGGGTCATTTTCAGCGTCGAAGGCCTGCGGCAGGTCTACCGCGTAAGGGCCGCCGTTTTCGGTGAGATTGATCACCAGGCTCCCGACGACCGGCACATCGTTCGCGCCGTTGACCGCCACCGTGACCGTCGCCGGGGCGCTGTCCGTGGAACCGTCATTAGCGAAATACCGGAACGTCACGACACGGCTCTCGCCTTCATGCAGCATCTGGTCTGCCGCGAAGGTAGCCACGCTGAACGTCCCGTCAGCCCGGAATGTGACACCCGCCGGAGCCTCGCCGACCAGCGCGTAGGTCAGCGCCTCGCCGTCCGCATCCGTCGCCGCGACACTACCGGCAATCGCCGCGTCATCCTCACCGCCGCCGAACGAGAGGGCCTGCGCGACCGGGGCATCGTTCGCGCCGTTGATCGTCACCGTCACGGTTGCCGGGTCGCTGGCCGCGGAGCCGTCATTGGCGACATATTGGAAAGTCACCACCCGGCTCTCGCCGTCGTCCAGCGCCTGATCCGCCGCGAGGGGAGCCACGCTGAAGGTCCCGTCAGCCCGGAACGTGACCCCCGCCGGAGCCTCACCGACCAGCGCGTAGGTCAGCGCCTCGCCGTCCGCATCCGTCGCCGCGACACTTCCCGCAATCGCCGCGTCATCCTCGCCGCCGCCGAGCGACAGGGCCTGGGCGACCGGCGCATCGTTGGCGCCGTTGATCGTCACCGTCACGGTTGCCGGAGCGCTGTCGGCATGGCCATCGTTCGCCACAAACCGGAAAGTCACTTGCCGGGATTCCCCGTCGTCAAGCGACTGGTCGGATGCCGGCACTTGCACCGTGAACGTACCGTCCGGATTCAGATGCACGCCCGAGGGGGCATCATCCAGCAAACGGAACGTGAGGACATCGCGGTTCGCATCCCGGGCGATCAGTTGCCCGGCAATCCCCGCCTGATCCTCGGAAACGGCAATCTCGAGGTTCTGCGCGACCGGCTCACGGGGCGCATCCGCCTCGCCCGCATGACGGACATGACCCACCGCCGCGCCCCAGACGGGCACATAGGCCAAGCCTACCCAGCCGTAGGCGCCCAGACCGGCCAGCATCCCGCCGCCGCCGGTCACGACCGCGCCTCCCGTCGCCGGGGCGGCCGCATCGGACACCACCGCCGCCGTCCCCGCATCCGCCAGCTGGACCACCGGCCCGGCATGACTGGATGGGCTGGACAAATCCGCTACCGTGTCCGGGCTGTCGGTCAGGTCGGCGCGGAGCAGGTCCGTTTTTTTCTTGGCGAGGGTGGGTTGATTGGCGGCATCGGCAGCCGGAGAACGGCCGGAAACGGGGGTACGCATGGGATTCGGACTTCCTTGAGGGTATGGGCTTCCCGCGCCTGACCCAAAGGATATTCCGGACACCGGCGAAAAGCGGACTTCAAATGGTTAATAATATCCCGCCAGCAATCCTTCAGGCAGCCCCATGAACGACAACTTTCTCACTTTGCTGAAAAGCAAGGACTCCGGCACCACCGGCAAGGGCATGGACCGCGCCCGCGAAATCCTGAATGCCGCGCGGGCGCTGTTCGCCGCGTCAGGCTATGCGGGGCTGTCGATGCGCGGCGTGGCGGCGGCGCTGGGCATCAGCCTGAGCACCGTACAGCACTATTACCGCGACAAGGACACCTTGCTGGAAGCCGTGCTGCTGTACCAGATGGACCGGTACCAGGCGGCGGTGGCGGAGCTGAGCGGCGTGCTGGCCGACGCCGGACCGGAAGCGCGCTTGCGGGCGGCGATGACGCTGTTCCTGGCCGAGGCGCGGCGGCCGGAAGTCGGCGGCGTCTTCATGGAAATTTGGTCGCTGGCCAACCGCCATCCGGCGGCGGCGCGGGTGCTGGAGCAGGTGCGGCTGCGCGAGCGCAAGCAGTTCATGCGGCTGGTGCAGGGCGTGGCACCGGCGCTGGCTGAAGCCGAGCTGGCGCGGCGGGCGCGGTTAATGATCGCGCTGATTGAAGGGCTGACGGTGCAGCTGTCACGAGGCGACGGGGAGCCGGGGGAAACGGCGGCGCTGGTCAGGGCGGCGGAAACGGCGCTGCTGGGTATCGCCCGGGGCGCTCAGGACTGATCCCGCTCCTCCCGCATCACCTGCTTCACGAATTCCACGAACACCCGCGACTTCAGCGGAATCTCCATGCCCGCACCCTGCGCGTAGACCGCGTGCAGGCCGACACCCTCCTCGCGCGGATCGTGACAGGACCAGTCCGGCAGCAGCCGCACCAGACGACCATCACGCAGCGCCTCGCGCGCCACCCATTCCGACATGCGCGCCACGCCGTTGCCAGCCTCCGCCTGGCTCAGCGCCAGCGTCGTGCTGCTGGTGCCCAGCCAGCCGTCCACCGGCAGCCGCACCACGTCTTCACCCTTGTACAAGGACCATTGCACCGGCCCCGCCAGTTGCCGCTGCACAATCAAAGGCAGGGCCGCCAGTTCCGCCGGGGTGGACGGCGTTCCGGTGCGCGCCAGCAGCCCCGGCGACGCCACCAGCACCTGTTCCACATCAGCAATCCGCTGCGCGCGCAGGGCGGAGTCGGCCAGCCGCCCCACCCGCAGCGACAGGTCGAAGCCGCCTGGCACCAGCGCCACCACCCGGTCGGCCAGGTCCAGCTGCAGGTACAGTTCCGGATAGCGTTCATGGAAACGGCTGAGGTGCGGCCCCAGCAGCCGTTCCCCGACCACCACCGGCAGGCTGACGCGCAGGTGCCCGCGCGGCACGCCGCCGCTCAGCGCCGTCACCGCCTCGTGCGCCTGCTGCCGCGCCGCCAACATGACCTCGGCGTGCTGGCGGTACAGGGCCCCGGCTTCGGTCAGGTGCAGGCGGCGGGTGGTGCGGGTCAGCAGCGACGCACCGACATGCCGTTCCAGCTCGGCGACCGCACGGGTCAGGGTGGAAGGGCTTTTTCCCAGGGCGCGGGCGGCGGTGCTGAAACTGCCGGTGGACAGCACCTGCAGGAAAACGGCGGCGGCCTGGAGCTCGTTGAAGTCGTTGCGTATCATGCAACAGTCCTTTGCATTATGGCGGATTGATCCGGTTATCGCGCAAGAATACCGTGGGGTCAAGGGCAATCCGCCCGGCCACGGAGTCACGATCATGTCCATAGCCATCCCCAGCCTTGACGACCTCGCCCGCGATGCCTGGGCGGACGAGACCCTGACCACCGCCGACGGCTTCCCCATCGCCGCCCGCTTCCACTACCCGCCCACCGACCACTGGCGCGGCGCCGTGCTGATCGTCCCCGCCATGGGCGTGCCGCAACGCTATTACCACGCCTTCGCCGGCTGGCTGGCCGAACGCGGGCATCTGGTCGCCACCTTCGATTATCGCGGCATGGGCCGTTCCCGGCGCGGCCCGCTGCGGCGGGTGGAGGCCGACATCTTCACTTGGGCCGAGCAGGACACCGCCGCCGTGCTGGCCGCCCTGGCCGAGCGCGCCCCGCGTCTGCCGCTGACCTGGATCGGCCACAGTCTGGGCGGGCAGATCCTGCCCTTCACCCCCAACCGCCAGCGCGTCAGCAAGGTCATCACCGTCGGCAGCGGCAGCGGTTACTGGAAGGAGAATTCGCCGCCGCTGAAGCGCAAGGTCTGGCTGCTGTGGTTCGGCGTCGCGCCGCTGACCATGCCGCTGTTCGGCTATTTCCCCGGTGAGCTGTTCGGCATGGTCGGCAACCTGCCGCGCGGCGTGATGGACCAGTGGCGGCGCTGGTGCCTGCATCCGGAATACGCGGTGGGGGTGGAAGGGAAGTCGGCGCGCGAGAAATTCGCCGCCGTCCGGACACCGATGCTGTCGCTGTCCTTCACCGACGACGAATTCATGTCGGCGGAGAACACCGCCTCGCTGCACGGCTTCTACAGCGGCGCCGACCCGGTGATGCTGCGGCTGGACCCGGCGGAAGAAGGCGTCAAGCGCATCGGCCACTTCGGCTTCTTCAAGCCGGGCATGGAAGTGTTGTGGGAACGGTGGATCGACCCGGCCTGAGCGGCTTGTGGGTGACGGGGCGGGGTGCCAGAATCGGCGGCGTCCTGTCAGCCCGGCCCCGATCATGCCCGCCCGCCGCCTTCGTTTCCGCCCCCTGCTGTTGACCTGCCTGGCCCTGCTCGGCCCGGCCGCTGCGGAAGAACGCCCGCCGCTGTCCCCGGACGAACTGGCAAAGGTGATCCCCGAGATCCAGGCCATGGACCGCACCGACGAAAACCGGGTGAAGGATTTCCCGGTGCGCGAAGCGACGCCGGAGCGTATCGACCGGCTGTACCGCATGCCCGAGATCGCGGCGCAGCCGCGCAATGTCCGTGAAAACGGCCTGATCTTCGCCGGTCAGGGCGAGTTGCTGCGCTTCGATAAACCCTCCGACATCGTGAGCCGCCTGGAAACCTGGTTCCCCGAGGAATTCCGCCAGGCCCGCGCCGCCCCGGACCCGCGCTTCTTCGGCCACCTGCACCTCTACGGCCCGTTCGCGGGCTGGCGGGACGAACCGGCGGCCTTCCTGACGCTGTGGAACTGCATGCCGCAATCCGCCTGGCTGCGGCCGGACACCAATCCCTTCGCCCGGCGGCAGCGCGACGGCGGCCTGCCGCTGATGCCCATCGCCGCGCAAAGCTCCGCCACACAGGAATTCGACTTCGGCTTTTGTGTGGCCAACCGCAGCGGCCTGCGCGCCGGCTGGACAAGGGAAGAAGCCCGGTCCAACGCCGCCGAGGTGCGGCAACTGGCCACGCAAGTCACGCCGGTGCTGCGCCGCCACTTCGCCCGCTTCCTCGATGACAACGGCTGTCAAGGCACCGGCCCGGACGACTGCGTGCTGGTGCTGCACCTGTGGGCGTCGCTGACGCCCGATGATCCGGAACTGGCCGCCACGGTACGGCGGCTGGAAAGCGAGATCGGCCCGGATGCGCCGCTGCCCGCGCTGGAAAAACCCGCTGACCAGTACGGCCCCGGCGGTCAGGACGGCGAAGCCCGCTTTGACACCGCCCTGCGCCGCGCCGCTTTCCTGCGCGCCAAGCTGCGCTCGGTGCAGGCCGCGCCCGCCGCCTGGCCTCACGACGCCCTGCCCGCACTGGTGCGGCAATTGACGCAATTCCGGCAGCGGCTGGCGGAAGCCGCCGATCACCGCTGGCATCCCTATGCACTGGATTACTACAACGAGCCGGTCAATCCCTGGGGGGCGCTGACCGCCGCCGAACCGCTGCACCAGGCGGTGCTGGCCGAACTGGACCGCCTGCCGCCGGAAACTCCCTGCCCGGTCTTCGCGGAATGGTTTGAACACAGCCCTCCGGGCTTGCCCAGCCGCTATGTCCTGGCGCGGGTCAGCGCCGGGCGGGCGGTGGCGTGCGCCGCGCCCGAATGGACCTGGCTGCAGGACGGCCGGACGGAAGAGGCGCGCGGCCTGCGGAGTCGCTACATTTCACTGGTGGATCAAGCGGATGGCGGACAACGGGAATGGTTGATCGCCGGGCTGACCGGCAACGGCAACGACTGCTTTGATCCGGCCACGCGCAAAGCCCGGGCGTGGCTGCGCGACTTCTGCCGGACGCGGGTATCCGAGCCGCAGGAAGTCGGGCCGGTGCTGAAGCACAGCGGTCTGCGCCTGACCGGGCGCGAGCGCTATCGCCGCACCGGCCTGCCGCCGCTGCCGGACAGGACCCTGCCGGAAGATGCGGCGCAGGCGGCCGCGCAGGAAGACTGGCTGCGGGGACTGATTCCCGCCGCCGACACGGCAGGCCGCGAGGCCATGCGGCAGCAGGCCCGTGAATTCCGCGACGGCGGCTGGCGGCTGTCGTCAGCCACGCGCTGGCAGCACCCGCGACTGGCCTCGACACTGGTGGAGCTGACCCTGTTCCGGGACGGGGATGGGGAAAAACGGCTGTTGCTGGTGCTGACCCCGCAGCATCTGCAGGCGGTCAACGTTCCCGAGCGCTTCCGCTACCAGTACGATGCGGGCGCGCTGGCGGCGGTGTCCGACCTGGACCATGACGGCAATCCGGAGGTCTGGCTGCGCGGGGAGAACGGGGAGTGCGACGGTGAAGGCCTGCAGGCCGGCCGCGACTGCGCCGTGCCCAGCCTTTATATGGGCGAAGTACGCGGTGACAGTCTCAGCTATTTCGTGAAATCGGCCGCCCGGAAAAAATAGGGAGTTCCGGTATGTCACCGGCCTCCGTCCATACCGCCTATACTCGAAGCATCCCCGTCCACGCCGTGTTGTTAAGCCATGCCCCTTTTCCGCAAACTCACCCTCAGCGACTGGGCCCGGAACGTCACGGTGGACACCCCCGGCCGCTTCGCCCCGGCACTGGTCACCCTCGCCAACCGGGTCACCGGCCCCCTCCTCCGTATCCTGCACCGCCCCAGCCTGCGCGGGCTGGAAAACCTGCCGGTCGAAGGCCCCTACCTGCTGGTCGCCAACCACTCGGGCGGCGTAGCAGCCGCCGAACTCAGCAGTTTCTTTACGCTGTGGCTTCAGGAATTCGGCGTCAATCGTCCGCTGGCGGGGTTTACGCTGCCGCTGACCTTCCACGTCTTTCCGTTTACCCAATTGCTGCGTGCAGGCGGCGCCATCCCGTCCACCTACGAGGCCGCGCGGCAAGCGCTGGCGGCCGGTGTGCCGATCCTGGTCTTTCCCGGCGGTGATCACGAAGTGCTGCGACCGGTCTGGCAGGCCAACCGGGTGGACTTCGGCGGTCGCACCGGCTTCCTGCGCATTGCCGCCGAGGCCGGGATTCCCATCGTGCCGCTGGGCATTTACGGCTCGCACTACACCGCGCCCATCCTGTGGCGCTCCAAGACCTTGTCGAAGCTGCTGGTGCTGCCCGACCTGATCGGGCTGAAGCGCTGGGCGCTGACCGTTCTGGGGGTGGCGGGCGCCGGCGTCATCCTGTTCTGGCCGGGCAAACGGCCGCTGGGCCAACGCCTGCTGCTGGCCTGGCTGTGGCTGTCGTCGCCGCTGGTGTTCCTGCCCTGGGTGCCGTGGACCATCCGCATGCAGATTGGTGAACCGTTGGCCATCGGCGATCTGCTGGGGGACGATCGCAGCGAGGATGAACAGCTCCGGTTCCGGCGGGCGCTGGCGTCGGTGGAAGCGGCGGTGCAGGCGGAACTGGACCGGGCGAGGTTGCCGCCATGAGAAGTCGAGCCGTCCCGGTATTACGCCGATTTCCCCTATTGCCTGCCCCGCTTCCCGCGAAGGAGAATACCCCCGACATCCCCAATTGAAACCTGCAAACATCCCCCCGGAGCATGCTCATGGACGCACCTTGCCTCACCCCCGTCAGGACCGCCGTTACGTCATTGTTGATGCTGTTGATTCTCAGCCTGGGCCTCAGTGTTCCGGCCGCCGCCAAAGTCCCCCCCAAACCCGACATTGTCGCCGCCGCGGAAAAAGGCAAGCTGAAGAAAGTCCAGAAGCTGATTGAAAGCGGCGTTGACGTCAATGAAGACTGGAATGGCACGACCGCCATCAAGAAGGCGATTGAAAACGACCACCGCGAGGTGGTCGAGTATCTGGTGACCCACGGCGCGAATCCGGATCGCAGCGGCGGCGGCCGGGGAACGCCGCTGCTGATGGCGCTGATGCGCAAGGACATGAACCTGATGACCTGGCTGCTGGAGCACGGCGCGAACGCCAACCAGCAGACTCAGGACCCACGCACGACCAGTTATGTCTATGTTGACCCCGTGGGCTATGCGGCCGAGGAAAACAACCTGGAAGCCGTGAAGCTGCTGCTGGCGCACGGCGCCAGGGTGGACGGCAATGACAGCCGGGAGTTGCGCGCGGCGGCAGGCAACAACAACCTGGAGATGGCCCGCCTACTGCTGGAACGCGGCGCCCGGGTGAACGGCGCCAACGATTACGGCACGACACCGCTGCATCTGGCCGCCGGCAAAGGGCATGCCGAAATGCTGCAGTTCCTGATCCTGAAAGGCGCCAATCCCAACGCCCGGGAGAAATACGGCACTGCACCACTGCAGGAGCTGGTCAAGGAAAACCGGGCCGGCGGCTCTGCGGAGGCGCTCAAGCGCAGCGAGGAGAATTTACTGAATGCGGTGATGGTGCTGGTGGAGGCCGGGGCGGATGTCAACCACGAAGCGGAACACGTCGGCCCGGCGTTGTATTTCCTGACCAACAATGACAACACCGCGCTGGGCGCGAACTACCGGCAGGTGGGGGAATACCTGATCAGCAAGGGCGCAAGCTTACGGGTCGCCGCCAGCTACAGCCGCAAGAGCGCCCAATTCCTGGAAGAGACCAGTAAAGCCATTGCCGCCCAGGAAGCCGCCGCGAAAGAAGCGGTCGAGGCGCGGAAACGCGAGGCCGAGCAGGCGGTCAACAACGGCACCGTCGGCAGCGGCGCCTGCACCTGCACCCGGCGCGCCATGCGCTGGGTGTCCGGCCGGGAGCAGCTGCGCGGTCACTACGAGTTCTATGACGAAAAAGTCAGTTGCGGGTGTTGATCCCGCCTACTCGTCACTCAGGCTGCATTCGTAATTGGCCGGGTCCAGCTTGCAGCGCACCTTTTTCAGCAGCTGCATCATGCGCACATCGTAATAGCCCTCCTTGGTGACCGCCAGGCGGGCATTGCGCAGCATGTTCACGTAACCGGGCTTGTCGGTCTCGGGAATGTCCATCCAGTACTTCACCGGAATGGCGCTCTCGGTTTCCAGGATGAACTGGTAGGCCGGGGCCAGCTGCATGGCGGTGAATTCGCGCACCAGCTGGCCGATGCCGTCCGGGAACTTGCCGCGATGCATCATCAGCACGCCGGTCACCTGCAACAGCGGAAACTTGAAGATCGCCCCGCGCGCGTTGCCCTTGTCGTCGGTCATGCCCCGGTACAGTTCCAGCGGCTCGAAGGCCAGCGCCGGCAGGGCCAGGATGTCCACCTGCCCGTTGTTGAACTTGCCGCCGATGCTGGTCAGGTCTACCGACACCGGCTGCGCACCGATCTTCTGCACCATCGTCGCCTGCGACTTGTCGAAGTCCAGCACCGCCACCTTGCGCCCCGCCGCCTTGGCCAAGGTGTTGATACGGCGGTCGTTGACCATGACATAGGCCGCGCCCAGCGGCACGATACCGACAATCTCCACGTCCTGACTGACCATGTACGAGCCCATTTCCGGTTTCGCCAGGAAGTTGATGGCCTCGGTCAACTGCTGGTAGGAGAGGATGGCGCCGATGGCGTCGAGGCTGCCGACAAAGGGGTTGAACTGACGGCCGCGCAGGTTGCTGATCGCCACGCCGTCGCACTGCCCCACCTTGAATTCCTCGGTGGCGATGCGTTCGTCGGTGAAGAGGTTGATCTTCACATCGGTACTGGCCTTGCGCTTCAGTTTGGCGGAGGCGATGTCGATGCGCAGGCTGGTGGGAGAGGTGAAGGTGACGTTGAGGTCGATACCGACCTCCTTGGCCATGGCGGTGTACTTGGGCAGCTGCGTCAGGCTGCTCATGGCGTATTCATAGGCGCGACTGTTGGTGCCGCCGGGCGCGTACAGGCACAACGTCACCTTGGCGGGAATGCGGTTCCAGGTGGAAGGCTTGTCCAGCAGCGCCTTGGTGCGGGCCAGCAGGTTGGAGCCGGTCTCGGGCACAGCCAGCGTGGGCGCACTCACGGGCCTGGCCGGCGCGGGTTTGGCCGGCGCGGGCGCGGCGAAGGTCAGGCCGGAGGCCAGCAGCGCGGACGCGGCCAGGACAGTGCGGCGGATCAGATTCATGGGCGGCCCCTAGCGGTCTATGGTGGAAAAGCCATGCTGGCGCGGGCGGCGACGGCGGGCAAGATGACAGATGTCATCACCGGGCAACCCAAGCGACCGCCACACAAGGTACTATCCTCTCCGGGATAGCCCGACAAAGCCACAACAACAATCACCCCGCACAGGATTCCGCCATGAACAGACAGCTGCTCCCCCTCGCCCTGCTCGGCCTCTGCGCCGCCGCCAACGCCGCCCCGGTCACCTACGACATTGACCCCACCCACACCTTCCCCAGCTTTGAAGCCGACCATTTCGGCGGCATGTCGGTCTGGCGCGGCAAGTTCAACAAGACCGGCGGCAAGCTGGTGATCGACAAGGAAGGCGGCAGCGGCAGCGTCGACATCACCATCGACATCAACAGCATCGACTACGGTCTGGACGCCATGAACGCCAAGGCGCGCAGCCCGGAACTGTTCGACGCGAAGAAATATCCCAAGGCCTACTACATGGGCACCTTTGCCGGTTACACCAACGGCGTACCGTCGCGGGTGGACGGCGAACTGACCCTGCACGGCGTCACCAAGCCGCTGACCCTGACGCTGAATTCGGTGAAGTGCATGCCGCACCCGATGCTGAAGCGCGACTTCTGCGGCGCGGACGCCATCGCCACCCTCAACCGCGATGACTTCGGCATCAGCGCGGGCAAGGACTGGGGCTTCAAGATGGACGTGACGCTGCGCATCCAGGTGGAAGCCGTCGAGGCCGCGAAGGACAAGGCTCCGGGCAAGGCCAAGACCAAGGGCTGAGCTAGAAGTAGCGGTTGATGAACACGCTGCCCCAGAGCAGGTCGTGGTCGCCCGGGGCGGTCTTCAGCTCCGAGGTCTGGTAACGCAGCACCCAGCTCACCCAGTAATCGCGGCTGACCTGCCGGGTCACCCCGGCCCACGCCTCCAGCAGGACCGGCCGCACCTCGGCGGCGCTGTAGTGCAGGTCGCTGTGGCGGAACTGCCCTTGCAGCAGGGCGTTCCACGGCCGCACCTTCACCTTCGCTCCCGCCCAGACATAATGCTCGCGTTCGCCCGCGAATTCGCGGTAGGTCATGCCGGTGGCCGGTTGCGAGAAATACTCGGCGCGGTCGGGGGCGAAGCTCCACCACGGGGTGTGGATGCGCCCCAGCCGCAGCGAGATCGAGGCATTGGCGTCGGTAATGAAGCCGATCCCGGCCTCGGCGGCGGGCTTGACCTCATAACGCCACGCGCCCAGATTGCCGTCCGCCAGCAAATGCTGCAGCGAACGGCTGTAGCGGAAGGTCGGCTCGCCGCCCGCCGACACCTGGTGCCGCCAGCCGCGCGGCGGCGTTGATCCGATCACGGTATGGAATTGCTCCTGCACGTCGGCGATCAGCGGCAGGCCCAGCACCCCCAGGGTCAGGGTGCTCTGTTGCACGGTGTCGGGATGGCGTTCATCCAGCGTCAGGCGCGAAGCGGCCATGAACAGCAGGCTGGCGTAGGGCCGGTCGCCGGGGGTGATGCCGCCGACATCGATCTCGCCGGGCGTGAACACCGCCAGCCCGAACTGGCGGGCGTGCAATTGCTGGCGGCCGGCCGCCGGATTTTCCCCCGACAGACCCAGCCAGGCATCCACCCGGTCCAGCGCCGGGTCCAGCGAGACGCCGCGC
Source organism: Fluviicoccus sp. (assembly GCA_036273075.1). GTDB lineage: Bacteria > Pseudomonadota > Gammaproteobacteria > Pseudomonadales > Moraxellaceae > Fluviicoccus. The sequence goes on from DASUIL010000260.1 coordinate 16,561, forward strand.
ATGGCCGCCCGTCCGGCCTGCGTCACGGACAGGCCGCCGGTGTAATCCTGGTCGCGCGGACTGGGCACGAACAGGTCATTGTCCATGTACAGCGACCAGCCGCTGTGATCGGGCTCCACGGCCTCGATGGCGTGAGCCGGGGAAATGGCCAGGGCAGCCAGGGCCAGGCCAATGACAGCGTTCCGGCCAAGCCGGGGAAGCAGGTGGGCATTCATGAGGGTATCCTCCCGACAGACGCAGGCGGGACTGCGGATACCGTTACCCTAAGGGGTATGCATGACCGGGACTAGATGCCGCAACGGCAATGCCCTGTTCTCCTGAAGGAAACACCACAAGCGTTACAGGGAAAATCCGCGCCAATCAGAAGCCCGTGTTTCCCCATCAAGAACAGGCTTTTGCCCAAAGCGCGACTACCGGCGCGCGCGCCCGGCTCTTAGAATGACAGCCATGCACTGAGGTAACCGGACTCCCCGGCCGGTTACCGTGGTCCGCCGAGCAACTTGAGCCTGACATCCCCCACGTCGGGCTTTTTTTTGCCCGCTTCACGGCGCGGGCCCCGAACCTTACAAGATGACACCCCGCCGGCGGGCGGTATTAGGTACCCTTGGCGATGACACGCTCAATTCCGGGAGAACCCATGACGTCCGCCCGCCTGCCCGCCTGGCAACTGACCGACCTGCTGCGCCGCTTCCTGCGCAGCGAAAGCAAGTCCGGTTTCATCCTGATCAGCTGTACGCTGTTGTCGCTGCTGCTGGCCAATTCCGGCCTGGGCGAAAGCTATGTCCATTTCTGGCATGCCCCGGTTGGCGGCGGCCATACCGTCGAGCACCTGATCAACGACGGCCTGATGACGCTGTTCTTCCTGCTGGTGGGACTGGAAATCGAACGGGAAATCTATCAGGGCGAGCTGTCGGACCCGCGCGCGGCGCTGCTGCCGGTGTTCGCGGCGCTGGGCGGCATGGCCGTTCCGGCGCTGATCCACGGGCTGTTCAACGCCGGGGAAGCCACGGCGCGCGGCGCGGGCATCCCCACCGCCACCGACATCGCCTTCGCGCTGGGGGTATTGATGCTGCTCGGCAAGCGCGTGCCGGTCTCCCTGAAAATCTTCCTGACCGCGCTGGCGATCATGGACGATCTCGGCGCCATCCTCGTCATCGCCGTTTTCTACAGCGCCGGGCTGGACTGGAGCTGGCTGGGCGCGGCGGGCGGTATCTTCGCGGTGCTGGCAGTGATGAACCGGCTGGGGGTGAACCGCCTGCCGCTTTACCTGCTACCGGGCCTGGCGGCCTGGTACTGCATGCTGCACAGCGGCGTCCACGCCACCCTGACCGGCGTCATCCTCGCCTTCCTGGTGCCGTTCCGCGACGGCGGTCAAACCTCGCCGTCCTACATCCTCGAACACCGGCTGACCGGCATTGTCGCCTTCGGCGTGCTGCCGCTGTTCGCGCTGGCCAATACCGGCATCGTCATTCCGGCGGGCTGGCAGGAAGGCCTGCTCAGCCACAACAGCCTGGGCATCCTGCTCGGGCTGGTGCTGGGCAAGCCGCTGGGCATCTTCCTGTTCAGCCTGCTGGCGGTGGCGCTGGGCCTGTGCCGCCTGCCGGAGGGCATGAACTGGAAACACGTGCTGGGCGCGGGCCTGCTGGGCGGCATCGGCTTCACCATGTCGATGTTCGTGACCATGCTTGCCTTCCAGGACCCGGCGCTGGTGACGGCATCGAAGATCGCGATCATGGCGGCCTCGCTGCTGAGCGCCGTCGCCGGGCTGGTCTGGCTGCGGCTGGTCACGGAGCGGCCGAACGCCGCCATTCAGCCCGCCGCCTGAACCGCCGGGGCGGCGGCCGAATCGCCGGTCAGCCGCCCGTCCTTCAGCGTCAGCCGCCGGTCACAGGCGGCGGCCAGCCCGTCATCGTGGGTGACGATCAGGAAGGCGGTGCCGTCCTCGCGGTTGATCTGCCGCAACAATTCAAAAATCCGCCCCGTGGTTTCACTGTCCAGATTGCCGGTGGGCTCGTCGGCCAGCACCAGCGCCGGGCCCGCCATCAACGCCCGCACGATCGCCACCCGCTGCTGCTGCCCGCCGGACAGCTGGTTGGGGAAACGGTTTTCCAGCCCGGACAAGCCCGCCCGATCCAGCAGCGACCGCGCCCGTTCCCGCAAGGCTTTCTCCGGCCGGCCGCGAATCTTCAGCGGCACCATCACGTTCTCCAGCGCGGTGAAGGCATTCAGCAAATGGTGGAACTGGAAGATGAAGCCCAGCTGTTCGTTGCGTAGCCGGGTCAGGGCATTGTCGTCCAGCGTCGTCACTTCCTGCCCGTTCAGGCGGATGCTGCCGCTGAGCGCGTGCTCCAGCAAACCCACCTGATTCAGCAACGTGGACTTGCCGGAACCGGACTGCCCCACCAGCGCCGCGAATTCCCCGGCGGCCAGCGTGAAGCTGATGTGGTGCAGCACCGGCTGCCGGTTCTCGCCTTCGCCGTAGGCGTGGCAGACATCGGTCAGTTGCAGGATGGGGGTCATGGCGGCGCTCCTAGCTGTTGCGGATGGCCTTGACCGGGTCAAGGGCGGCGGCGCGCGAGGCGGGCAGGGCGGCGGCGAGCAGGCCGGTGCACACCGCCACGGCAATGGCGGACAGGAACAGCTCTGGCGTGAGGGCGATGGGGAACAGCGGGTCGCCCTGCGTGTTGCGCACCAGCCCGGCAAACAGCCGCGCCAGCCCCGCCCCGGCAACGCTGCCCGCCAGCGCCCCGAACAGCCCCAGCACGCCGCCCTGGATCAGGAACACCCGCAGCACCGCCCGCCGCGGCATGCCCATGGCGCGCAGGATGCCGATGTCGCGCTGCTTCTGCACCACCGCCACCGCC